>NZ_JBSFLB010000008.1:7295-249988 GCF_053598835.1 Streptomyces sp. NPDC001070 | reverse complement strand
TTCGAGGAGCACGGTTTCCGGGACATCAAGATCTCGGTGAAGCACAACGACCCGGTGGTGATGGTCAACGCGTACCGTCTGCTGGCGGCGCAGTGCGACTATCCGCTGCACCTGGGGGTGACCGAGGCGGGTCCGGCGTTCCAGGGGACGATCAAGTCGGCGGTGGCGTTCGGTGCGCTGCTGAGCGAGGGGATCGGGGACACGATCCGGGTGTCGTTGTCGGCGCCTCCGGCGGAGGAGGTCAAGGTCGGCATCCAGATCCTGGAGTCGCTGAATCTGCGGCAGCGGCGGCTGGAGATCGTCTCGTGCCCGTCGTGCGGTCGTGCGCAGGTGGATGTGTACAAGCTGGCGGACCAGGTGACGGCGGGTCTTGAGGGCATGGAGGTCCCGCTGCGGGTCGCGGTGATGGGCTGTGTCGTCAACGGTCCCGGTGAGGCGCGTGAGGCGGATCTGGGGGTGGCCTCGGGCAACGGCAAGGGGCAGATCTTCGTCAAGGGCGAGGTCATCAAGACCGTGCCGGAGTCGAAGATCGTGGAGACCCTCATCGAGGAGGCCATGAAGCTCGCCGAGCGCATGCAGGCCGACGGCGTCCCGTCAGGAGAGCCGCAGATCAGTGTGAGCTAAAGCGAAACAATCCCCGGCAGGGGAGCGAGGTGGGAAAGTGTCGCTGCTCGAGAACATCCGTGGTCCGCGCGACCTGAAGGCCCTTCCGCCGGAACGGTTGGGCGAACTCGCCGTGGAGATCCGTGAATTCCTGGTGCAAGCGGTGGCCAGGACCGGGGGGCACCTGGGACCCAATCTGGGCGTGGTCGAGCTGACGATCGCCCTGCACCGGGTCTTCGACTCGCCGGCCGACCGCATCCTGTGGGACACGGGACACCAGTCCTATGTGCACAAGATCCTGACCGGCCGTCAGGACTTCTCCAAGTTGCGCGGCAAGGGGGGCCTGTCCGGCTACCCCTCGCGTGCCGAGTCCGAGCACGACGTCATCGAGAACAGCCACGCCTCCACGGTGCTGGGCTGGGCCGACGGCCTGGCCAAGGCCAACCAGGTGCTCGGCCGGCAGGACCACGTCGTCGCCGTCATCGGGGACGGCGCCCTGACCGGCGGCATGGCCTGGGAGGCGCTGAACAACATCGCCGCCGCCAAGGACCGCCCGCTGATCATCGTTGTCAACGACAACGAGCGCTCCTACGCGCCGACCATCGGCGGCCTCGCCAACCACCTGGCCACCCTGCGCACCACCGACGGCTACGAGCGCTTCCTGGCCTGGGGCAAACAGGTGCTCCAGCAGACGCCCGTGGTCGGCAAACCGCTGTACGAGTCCCTGCACGGTGCGAAGAAGGGCTTCAAGGACGCCTTCGCCCCGCAGGGCATGTTCGAGGACCTGGGCCTGAAGTACGTCGGCCCCATCGACGGCCACGACGTGGGGGCCGTGGAGTCCGCGCTGCGCCGGGCGCGGCGCTTCCACGGCCCGGTCCTCATCCACTGCCTCACCGAGAAGGGCCGGGGCTACGCCTTCGCCGAGCGCGACGAGGCCGACCGCTTCCACGCGGTGGGCGCCATGGACCCGCTGACCTGCGAGCCGCTCACCCCGTCGAGCGGCCCGAAGTGGACCTCGGTCTTCGGCAACGAGATGGTGCGGATCGGCGCGGAGCGGCCGGAGGTCGTGGCCATCACGGCCGCCATGCTCCAGCCGGTGGGGCTGGACAAGTTCGCCAAGGCCTATCCGCGCCGGGTGTACGACGTCGGGATCGCCGAGCAGCACGCGGCGGTATCGGCGGCGGGCCTGGCCACCGGCGGCCTGCACCCGGTGGTCGCCGTGTACGCGACCTTCCTCAACCGCGCCTTCGACCAGGTCCTGATGGACGTCGCGCTCCACAAGTGCGGCGTGACCTTCGTCCTGGACCGGGCGGGCGTCACCGGCGACGACGGCGCCTCCCACAACGGCATGTGGGACATGTCGATCCTCCAGGTCGTCCCGGGCCTGCGGATCGCCGCCCCGCGCGACGCCGACCAGTTGCGCGCCCAGTTGCGCGAGGCGATCGACGTCGACGACGCGCCCACCGTCATCCGCTTCCCCAAGGAGACCGTCGGGGAGGCGCTGCCGGCCATCGACCGCGTCGGCGGCATGGACGTCCTGCACCGCGGCGACCGGGCCGACGTGCTGATGGTCTCCGTCGGCGCCCTCGGCTCGGTCGCCCTGGCCGCCGCCGCCCTGCTGCGCGAACGCGGCGTCGGCGTCACGGTCGTCGACCCCCGGTGGGTCAAGCCGCTCGACGCGGAGCTGCCCGCGCTCGCCGCCCGGCACCGCATGGTCGCCGTCATCGAGGACAACGGCCGTGCCGGTGGCGTCGGTTCGGCCGTGGCGCAGGCCCTGCGGGATGCGGACACCGATGTGCCGGTCCGTGACTTCGGCATCCCGCAGCAGTTCCTGGCGCACGCCAAGCGCGGCGAGCTGCTGGCGGACATCGGGCTCACCCCCGCCGAGATCGCCGGCCGGATCGGGGCCACCCTGACCCGTATCGCGGCGAACGAGCAGCATCCGAACGAGAGGCACGTGAGCGATGACACCGCCCGATCCTGAGCCCAAGGGATTCGACCTGGTGAGACTGCTGGCCGAGCGCGGAGCCGAGCGCTACGACCTGCACGCCAGGTACCTCAACCACCAGCTGCCGCGCATGCTGCACACCATCGGCTTCGACAAGGTCTACGAGCGGGCCGAGGGCGCGTACTTCTGGGACGACGAGGGCCGGGACCACCTCGACATGCTCGCCGGCTTCGGGGTGATGGCCCTGGGCCGTCACCACCCCGTGGTCCGCAAGGCGCTGCACGACGTCCTGGACGCCGGGCTCGCGGACCTCACCCGCTTCGACTGCCAGCCGCTGCCCGGGCTGCTCGCCGAGAAGCTGCTGTCGTACGCGCCGGGCCTGGACCGGGTGTTCTTCGGCAACAGCGGCACCGAGGCGGTCGAGACCGCCCTGAAGTTCGCCCGTTACGCCACCGGCAAGCCGCGCGTGCTCTACTGCGACCACGCCTTCCACGGGCTGACCACGGGCTCGCTGTCGGTCAACGGCGAGGGCGGGTTTCGCGAGGGGTTCGACCCCCTGCTCCCCGACACGGCCGTGGAGCTGGGCGATCTCGGCGCCCTGGAGCGGGAGTTGGCCAAGGGTGACGTCGCCGCCCTGATCGTCGAGCCGATCCAGGGCAAGGGCGTCCACGCCGCGCCGCCAGGTTATCTGCGGGCGGCGCAGGAGCTGCTGCACCGCCACAAGGCGCTGCTCATCGCCGACGAGGTGCAGACCGGCATCGGCCGCACCGGGGACTTCTTCGCCTACCGGCACGAGGAGGGCGTCGAACCGGACCTGGTCTGCGTCGCCAAGGCCCTGTCGGGCGGCTACGTGCCGGTGGGCGCCACCCTCGGCAAGGACTGGATCTTCAAGAAGGTCTTCTCGTCCATGGACCGGGTGCTGGTGCACTCCGCGAGCTTCGGCTCGAACGCCCAGGCCATGGCGGCGGGGCTGGCCACGCTCGCGGTGATGGAGGACGAGAAGGTCGTCGCCAACGCCCGGGCCACCGGTGACCTGCTGCGCACCCGGCTCGCCGCGCTCGTCGACCGCTACGAGCTGCTGCACGAGGTCCGCGGCCGCGGACTCATGATCGGCATCGAGTTCGGCCGTCCGAAGTCGCTCGGGCTGCGCAGCCGCTGGACGATGCTGCAGGCCGCCCGCAAGGGCCTGTTCGCGCAGATGGTCGTCGTACCGCTGCTCCAGCGGCACCGTATCCTCACCCAGGTCTCCGGGGACCACCTGGAGGTGATCAAGCTGATCCCGCCGCTGATCATCGGTGAGCGGGAGGTGGACCGCTTCGTGGAGGCCTTCACCGCCGTGATGGACGACGCACACGGCGGCGGTGGCCTGGTGTGGGAGTTCGGCCGGACACTGGTGAAGCAGGCGGTCGCCAACCGCTGATCCGCGCCGCCGCCCGTCTGCTGATCTTGCCCCTGAGGCAAATTTTTTGCCTCAGGGGCGAAGCGTGTCTATACCTGAAGTATGACCTCACCATCGGACGACGCGCCCCTGCCGGACGTCGCCCCCCAGCTGCGCGAGCTGCGCCGCAGGGGCGGGCTGACGCTGGAGGCGGCCGCCGCCCGCGCCGGGCTCTCGCCCGCGCACCTGTCCCGGCTGGAGACCGGGCAGCGGCAGCCCTCGCTCCCCATGCTGCTGGCGCTCGCGCGCACCTACGGCACCACCGTCTCCGACCTCCTGGGCGAAACCTCACCGGAACGCGATCCGGTCGTCCGCGGCGGCTCCGTGCTCCCCGCGGAGGTCGGCGGCTGGACGTACCGGCCGGCCGGGAACCCCGGGCGGGCGATGCAGGCACTGCGGCTGCACGTGCCGCCCGGGCCCCAGGACGGGCTGGTCCGTGTCCACCCCGGCGAGGAGTGGCTGTACGTCCTGAAGGGCGAGCTGCGGCTCACCCTCGGCGAGGCCGTGCACCGGCTGGTGCCCGGCGACAGCGCCCACTTCGACTCGCTCACCCCGCACCGCATCGCGGCGGCCTCGCCGGACGGTGTCGATCTGCTGTTCGTCCACACGCTGCTGCGGAGTTCCGTCGCGGAGCTGTGCCTGGGCGACGGCCGTTCCCCGCGCCATCACGGCGCATGACGAGAGGACCTCCCGTGCCCGACAACACCTCCGGCAAGGCCCCCATGGGCTTCAAGGTGCGTACCTTCATCTACCTGGTGGGGGTCCACGTCATCGCCGCGTTCTTCTTCCTGATCTTCCACCTGGCCGGGGCCAAGTAGGGCGCCCGGCGAGCGAGGAAACCGACGGCGCTCGGGCCGGCTCCTTTCGGGCCGGCTCCCTCAGCCGGCTCCGCTTCAGGCCGGCTGCGCGCCGTCCGCGCCGTCCAGGAACAGCTCGCGCAGCCGCTCGCGGCGCTCCGGCGTGAGGGCGAGCCCCTCCTCCAGGTAGCGGTCCACGGAGCCCCAGTGCTCCTCGATGGTGTCGAAGGCGGTCTCCAGGTACTCCTTGCGGGCGTCGAAGAGCGGGCCCAGCAGCTCCATGACCTCGGGGGTGGTGGCCGGCTCCGCCTGGTCGCCGCGCTTGATGCGGTAGCGGCGATGGGCCTCGTTGCTCTTGAGGTAGTCCTCCACGATCGCGCCCCGCTCGACCCCGAGCGCGAGCAGGATGACGGCGATCGAGGTGCCGGCCCGGTCCTTCCCCGCGGCGCAGTGCAGCAGCGCGGGCACCGACTCCTGCTCGGCGAGCAGCTCCAGCATGCGGCGGTGCTCGGCGGTGCGGTCCAGCACGATGCGGCGGTACGCCTCCACCATGCGCGCGGCGGCGCGGCCCTCGCCGAGGATGGCGCGCAGCGCGTCGATGTCGCCGTCGCGGACCGTCGTCCAGAACTCGGCGCCCTGGGCGGGGTCGCTCAGCGGCATGTTCACGTTGCGGACGCCGGGGAGCCGGACGTCCGGGCCCTCCAGCTTCATGTCGGAGGCGTTGCGGAAGTCGAAGACCGTGTGCAGCCCGAGCTCGGAGAGGAACGCGGCGTCCTCCTCGGTCGCGTGCGCGAGGTGCCCGCTGCGGAAGAGCCGCCCGTACCGGACCCGGCGGCCGTCGGCCGTCGGGAGGCCGCCCACGTCGCGGAAGTTGCGCACCCCGGTCAGCTCGGGTTCGGACGGGGCGGTCTGCGGCGTCTGCTCGGTCACCGGCGCTCCTTCGCTCACGGGGCCGGGCGGTGCGGGTCACCGGCGGCCGGACCGTTCCCGACCTTACGGCAACGGGGGCAGCGCCCGTACCGCACGGTATGTGATTTCGGGAGCACCGCCGTCCGCGGCCGCCGGTGGGCGAGCCCGGTGCCGTCCGGTACGCGTGCGGCGACCCGGACGCCGCCGTATTCCGCGTCCGGCGAATCCGGGCGGGTGGGATACATCACCCCCCGTCAACCCCTGGTTACGGTGGCGTAGGCCACTTGAGGAGGTGAAGTATGTGCTGACGTGCCAGACGATTCGAAAAGAAACAACAGTGACGCCATCGGGTCGTACACAGCCGTGGGGGACAGCTTCACGGAGGGTGTAGGGGACCCGGGTCCCGACGGAACGTTCATCGGCTGGGCCGACCGGCTGGCGGTCCTCCTCTCCGACCGCCGCCCCGAGCACGACTTCCGGTACGCGAACCTGGCAGTGCGCGGCCGCCTCCTCGACCAGATCGTCGAGGAGCAGGTGCCGCGGGCCGTCGAACTCGCGCCCGACCTCGTGACCTTCTGCGCGGGCGGCAACGACATCCTGCGCCCCGGCAGCGACCCCGACGACGTCGCCGAGCGCTATGAGGCCGCGGTCGCCCGCCTCACCGCCACCGTCGGCACCGTGGTGCTGTGCACGGGTTTCGACACCCGCGGTATCCCGGTACTGCGGCATCTGCGCGGCAAGATCGCCACGTACACGGCCCACGTGCGCGCCATCGCCGACCGGTACGACACTCCCGTGCTGGACCTGTGGTCACTGCGCTCCGTCCAGGACCGCCGGGCCTGGGACGCCGACCGCCTCCACCTGTCGCCCGAGGGGCACACCCGTGTCGCCCTGCGCGCCGCGCAGGTGCTGGGCCTGGAGGTGCCGGCCGACCCCGACCAGGCGTGGCCGCCGGAGCCCTTCCGCGCGCCCGCCGAGATCCGGCGGGACAACATCCAGTGGGCGCGCGAGTACCTCGTGCCCTGGATCGGCCGGCGGCTGCGCGGGGAGTCCTCCGGCGACAACGTCGAGCCCAAGCGCCCGGACCTGCTGCCGCTCTAGGCCGGACCTGCTTCTCCTCTACGTCGGGCCCGCTGCCGCTCCGGCCGGGCCCGGGCGGAGCGCGCCGGGGCGTGCGTTCCTCACAAGGACGACGTCCCGGCCGTGAGTTCGGCCCACACGACACGGCCGCGACCGTCGTCGGTGGGCCGGACTCCCCATGCCTGCGAGAGCGCGCCCACCAGCAGCAGACCGCGTCCGCCCTCCTCGTCGAGGCCCGCCGCGCGCGGCCGGGGCGCGGTCGGCGCGCGCCCCTGGTCGCTGATCTCCAGGCGCAGCCGGTCGCCGTCGAACCGCAGTCCGCAGGTGATGAAGGCACTGCCGGTGTGCATGACGGCATTGGTGAAGAGCTCGGAAACGATCATCTCGGCGTCGTCGCGGAGCCCTTCGTCCGCCTCCCACTCCCTCAGTCGTGCCCGCACGCGATGGCGTGCGTCGGCGACCGAGGACCCGAGGGCGGGCAAACGGAAAAGGTCCTGGCAGCGACGGGCGTCGAGGTCGCCACGGCGCTCTAACCGCAGAGCGTCTGGTGAGGAGGCCACGTCGCTAACTATGCGGTCCCGTTCGAACTGTTGGCAAGATGCGATCTGTAATTTACAGAACGGCTGTCGCGCACTGTCGGTTTTCGTTGACGGCATGACACACTGCTTGCGGCAGAAGGGAGTTGGGGGAATTGGTCGTGATGGAAGCGCGGGCGTCCGGTGCTCCCACCGTCCTCCGGGTGGTGCTCGGCAAGCGGCTCCAGGACCTGCGCGAGAAGGCCGGGTTCACCTTCGAGGACGCCGGCCGGGCGCTGGACGTCACCCACGCCACCATCCGCCGGATGGAGAAGGCCGAGGTCGGCCTGAAGATCCCCTACGTCGAGAAGCTGCTGCGCACCTACGGCGTCACCGACCCGGCGGACATCGAGGCGTTCCTCTCGCTCGCCAGGGAGGCCAACCGCCCCGGCTGGTGGCATCGCTACCGCGACGTCCTGCCCGACTGGTTCAGCGCCTTCGTGAGCCTGGAGGGCGAGGCCGGCGTCATCCGCGCCTACGAGCCGCACTACGTCCCCGGACTGCTGCAGACCGAGGACTACGCGCGCGAGGTGCTGCGGGCGGGCAATCCGCGCGCCGGTGAGGCGGAGATCGAACGCGGGGTCTCGCTGCGCATGGAACGCCAGGCCCTGCTCACCCGGGACAACGCGCCGCTGGTCTGGATCGTCCTCGACGAAACGGTTCTGCGAAGACCCATCGGCCGGCCGGCGGTCATGCGCGCCCAGATCGCCAAGCTCATCGAGAGCTGCGCCCTGCCCAACGTGCGCCTGCAGATAATGCCGTTCACGGCCGGACCCCATCCCGCCATGTACGGGCCCTTCCACATCTTCCGGTTCCAGACGCACGACCTGCCGGACGTCGTCTACTCCGAAAGCCTGGTCGGCGCCGTCTACTTCGACGACCGAGACGATGTCTCGACCTTCCTTGAGGCCCTGGACCGGATGTGCGCACAAGCCGCGCCCACCCGGAGCACCGAGCAGATCCTCGGTGCCATCCACAAGGAGACATGACCATGAAGCGGATCCACAACGGCATGCCCGCCCGGGAACTCGCCCGCGAGGGCTGGTGCAAGCCGTGGAGCGGGGGCAACGGCGGCTCGTGCGTCGAGGCCCTCGAAATGGACGACGGCCGGGTGGCGTTACGCCAGTCCGCGGAGCCCGACGGACCCTGCCTCATCTACACCGGCAACGAGATGATGTCATTCATCGAGGGCGCCAAGGCGGGCCAGGCCGACTTCCTGATGCAATGAACGACCGGACGGGCCGCCGCACCACGAACCGCACCGACCTGGACCCACAAGGGCCACCGGAATCCGAACGGAGCAGGGCGTTGACCGACAAGGGCTTCCCCGCGGACGAGATCGACACCAGCCGGCCCCACCCGGCCCGGATGTACGACTACTACCTCGGCGGCAAGGACAACTACGAGGCCGACCGGGAAGCGGCCGAGATGGTCATCCGCATGACCCCCGACGCCCGCCCCAGCGCCCGCGCCAACCGGGACTTCATGCAGCGCGCCGTGCGCTACGCGGCCGAACAGGGGATCCGGCAGTTCATCGACATCGGCACAGGCATCCCCACCTCGCCCAACACCCACGAGGTGGCCCGCTCCGTCGTTCCCGAGGCCCGGGTCGCCTACGTCGACAACGACCCCATCGTCGCCGCCCACGCCGGTGCCCGGCTGACCAACACCGGCAACGCCGGATTCTTCCTCGGCGACGTCCGCGAGCCCGAGACCATCCTCGAGCACGCCACGATCCGGGACCTGATCGACTTCGACGAGCCGGTCGCGCTGATGCTCGTGGCGCTCCTGCACTTCGTCCGTGACGAGGAGGACCCGGCCGGGATCGTGCGCACGCTCGCCAAGAACCTCCCGGCCGGCAGCCACCTGATCCTCAGCCACGGCACGACCGACTTCCACCAGGACGTCGACGCCGACGCCGGCGAGGCCTACAAGAACGCCACCTCCACCCTGAACCTGCGCAGCAAGCCGGAGATCGAGCCCTTCTTCGACGGGTTCTCCCTGGTCGATCCGGGAATCGTGCAGGTCCCGCGGTGGCGCCCGGACTCCCCGCTCCCGCAGGAGGGCGAGCACACACGCGTCGCCTTCTGGGGAGGCGTCGGCCGCAAGGGCTGACGCCCCCCCGCGGGTCGCACCACCGACGCACCAGGACGCACCAGGACGCACCAGGAGCACGACATGACCGACAAGGGCTACGCGCCCGAGGAGATCGACACCACCACGCCGCACCCGGCGCGGATGTACGACTACTACCTCGGCGGCAAGGACAACTACGAAGCCGACCGGCGGGCCGCGCAGCGGCTCGTCGACGCCGTGCCCGACGTCGTGCCGACCGCCCTGGAGAACCGCGCGTTCATGCGGCGCGCCGTGCGCCACGTCGCCGAGCAGGGGATCCGGCAGTTCATCGACATCGGCACCGGGATCCCCACCTCGCCCAACACCCACGAGATCGCCCAGGGGATCGCGCCGGGCACGCGGGTCGCGTACGTGGACAACGACCCCATCGTGTCCACCCACGCGGGAGCCAAGCTCGCGGTCAGCCGGGACACCGGATTCGTGCCGGCCGACGTCCGCGACCCGCGGTCCGTACTCGACCACCCCGTCGTGCGCGAACTCGTCGACTTCGACCGGCCCGTGGCCCTGATGCTGGTGGCGGTGCTCCACTTCGTCCGGGACGACGAGGACCCGTACGGCATCGTGGCCACGCTGCGGGACGCGCTGGCGCCGGGCAGCTTCCTCGTGCTGTCCCATGTGTCCGCGGACTTCCACGGCGGCAGCCCGCTGCCCGAGGTCCAGGAGGCCTACCGCAGGGCCACCGCCACCATGAACGAGCGGCGCAAGGACGGCATCGAGCGCTTCTTCGAGGGCTTCACCATGGTCGAGCCCGGGCTCGTCCAGGTGCCCCTGTGGAAGCCGGACGGTCCGCTGCCGGACGCCGCGGAACTGCGGCGGGTGGGCTGCTACGGGGGCGTCGGCGTCAAGAGCTGAAGCGGCGGTGTCCGCCCGGGCGGCGGCGCGGCGGGGATCCGCTCCAGGACCCCGCCCGCGAACACGTCGTACAACGGAAGCGTCTCCAGGTGGACGTAGCCTATGTGGCAGTCGCAGACGGCCAGCGGGCAGGGGCGGGGGCGCAACGCCGCGCGGTAGGAGCCGTCGTAGAGGTTGCCCAGCTCCTCCCGGACGAAGTGGCAGCGGCGCACCGTGCCGTCGCCGTCCACCGAGATGACGGACTCGCCCGTGCGGCACGGCAGGCCCGCGCTGCGATGCGGATGGCGGCTGTACGGGAAGAGCGGGTCCAGCGCGGTCCACTCCTCCGCCTCGGCGTCGGTGTAGGTGTGACCCTCGGCGGCGTTGACCCACAGGTAGACGTGCTCCGGGAGGTCCGTTCGCAGCCGGCGGGCGTGCTCCAGGTGCTCCGGCAGGCCGACGACACCCACGCTGTGCCGGACACCGCGGTCCGCCAGGTCGCGGCACTTGGCGAGGAAGCGGTCGTAGGGCGTCTGGCCGGGGTGGAAGGTGCACCACAGGGCGAGCGTGTCCGGGTCGGCGTCGCCCACCCAGTCGGTGCGGCAGCTCAGGTTGGTCTGGATGGCCACCCGGCGGATGTGCGGCAGCCGGCTCAGCTCCGCGAGCGTACGGCGGTACCAGGAGCGCACCAGGCCCTCGCCCCACGGGGTGAACAGCAGCGAGAGCCGGTCCTGCGGTTGCCGGTCCCCTCCGGACGCCCACGAGGCGAAGCGCTCCAGGGCGGCGCGGTCGGCGGTCAGCTGCGCACGGCTGTCGCGGCGCTTGGCGAAGGGGCAGTACGGGCAGTCGTAGTCGCACGACGCCAGCGGGCCGCGGTAGAGGATCGTCAGGTCCATGGCGGGCACCCTCACTTGAGCTCGTACGCGGCCATGCGCTCGCGCACCGCGGCGGAGAACAGCTCGGGACCGACCGCGTCGGAGTGGGCCAGGCCCTCGGGCGACAGCCGCAGCAGCTCCGGACCGGCGGACTCGTCCAGCCAGCCGCGGCCGGCGAGGCGTTGCAGTTCGGCGGCGAAGTCCTCCGCGGGGCCGGTGCCGAAACGGGCCCGGTACTCCGCGAGGGGCAGGCCCTCGGCCTGCAGCAGCGACTGCAGCAGATGACGGCGCCGGGACTCCTCGGCGTCCATCGCCCAGCCGAAGTCGGCGTGGCGGAACTCCTCGGTGGAGCGGACCGCGTAGTCGTCGATGATCCCGCGGATGCGGTGCATGTCGACGGCGTAGTCGAAGGAGTAGTGCAGCGTGGAGGTGTACGAGCGGGCACCGCAGCCGAGGCCGACCATGCCGTCGGTCTGGCAGGCGTAGTCCCCGCCGCCCGTGGTGGGCGCGCCGGCCCGGCGGAACATGCGCATCGACACCTGCTCGTAGCCATGGGCCAGCAGATGGTCGCGGCCGTGACGGTAGAGCCGCAGCCGCTGCTCGTCCCACGCGGCCTCGCCGCGCCCGGCCTCGGCGGTGTGCCGGCCGAGGCCGGTGAGCGGGCGGACGTAGAGCGGGTACAGATACAGCTCCTCGGGCCGCCAGGCGAGGGCGGCGTCGAGGGACTCCGTCCACGAGCGCTCGCTCTGGCCGTCGATGCCGTAGATCAGGTCGATGTTGAGGACGGGGATGCCGGCCTCCCGGATGCGGCCGAGCGCCGCCTCGACGTCGGCCCGGCGCTGGGGCCGGACCGCGGCGCGCGCCTCGGCGTCGACGAAGCTCTGCACCCCCAGGCTGAGCCGGGTCGTGCCGCGGGCCGCGAGCACGGAGAGCCGGTCGGCGGTCGCGGTGGCGGGCGAGGCCTCGACGGACAGCGGTATCGCCCGCAGGTCGGCCCCCATGCCGCGCTCCGCGAGATCGCACAGCCGCTCCAGCTCGGCGGCCTCCAGATACGTGGGCGTGCCCCCGCCGAAGGCGGCGTTGGCGAACCGCGCGCCCTCGCCCAGCGCTTCGCGTACCGCGCTCGCCTGGCGCTCCAGCGCGTCGAGGTAGGCGGTCGCCAGGCCGTCGGGGGCCCCGATCCTGGTGAACAGGTTGCAGAAGCCGCAGCGGATCTCGCAGAAGGGGATGTGGAAGTAGAGGGAGAGCGCGTCCTTCGGCTCGTCCGCCCACAGTTCGCGCAGCCGGGCGCGCTCGCGGGGCAGCGCGCGGTAGGCGGTCTTGTGCGGGTACGCGTACACGTAGTGCTGGTACGGGCGCACGGCGGCCGTGGCCGGGGGCGCGGAGGAGTCGGTCACGTCGGTGAGGGTCATCGGGCGGTCCCGTCGAGGAGGAAGTGGGCGTAGGGCACCGTCCACACGACCTCGTGGCCGATGCGGTGGCCGGTGTGGCCGTCCTCGCCGTACGCGGTGCCGTGGTCGGAGCAGACGACGGCCAGGCACGGGCGGCGGCTCGCGGCGGCGGCGAAGAGCCTGCCGATGTGGCGGTCCACGTACTCCAGGGCGGCGGCGTGGGTGGCGCGCGAGTCGCCCGCCTCCCGGGTGGTGCCCGGCAGATGGAACCAGTTGGGCTGGTGCAGCGCCGACACGTTCACGAAGAGGAACAGCCGCCGCTCCGGCGGCAGCCCGGCGACGACCTTCTCGGCGCGGGCGACCTGCGCCTCGAAGGAGGTGGGGGAGGGCACCCCGAACTCCGGCTCCCAGTGGCTCTCCTGGAACAGCCCGGGCAGCACCGAGCCCAGCGGCGCCTGCTTGTTGAAGAAGCCGACACCGCCGATGCACACGGTGCGGTATCCGGCGGCGGCCAGCCCCGACACCAGGTCGGGGGTGTCGTACACGAAGGTGCCGTCCGCGGTGCTCTCGCTGCCCGCGAAACGCGCCGCGAACAGCCGCGGGTGGGGGCCGGGCGCGGCGGGCGTGGGCAGGAAGCCCGCGAAGATCGCCTGGTGGGACGCGTAGGTGAAGCTGCCCGGCGCGTGCCTGCGCTCCCAGCGGCCACCGGGCAGATGGCGGGCCAGGTTGGGGATGCGGCCGGCCGCGGCCAGTTCCTCGGCCACGTCGAAGCGGAGCGTGTCGAGGGTGACCAGCAGGATGTCGTGGCTCCCCACGATCTCGTTCATGTCAAGCGGTGGGGTCATGGAGGTGCTCCTCGTGTCGCGCGCGTTCCATCGCGGCCGGTAGGGCGGCGACCTGTGCGGCGTAGGTGTCCAGGCCCTCGGCGGCGCTGCCGGGCAGGCCGGTCAGCCGGGGCAGCAGATCGCCGAAGGCGTTGACCTCGCCGACGGCGAAGCGGCGCCAGCCGGTGGCGGGGAGGACGTCCACGCCGACGCAGAGCGTGCCGGGGAAGCACGCGGCCGCCCGTTCGGCCGTCGCTAGCACGTCGCCGAAGTCGCCGCCCGCGGCGCGGATCGCCGCGCGGGCGGTGTCCAGGTCGCCGCGGGCGCCGCCGAGGTGCAGATTCGTCATGGGGTGCGGGCTGGTCCGTACGACGGCGTGCGTGGCACGGCCGGCGACGACCACCACCCGCAGATCCGCCGCGTGCCCGCGCTGGGACGCCTTGGGCAGCCAGCGCTCGACATGGAGTCCGTCCGGGGCGAGCGCGTCGACGAGGGCGGCGACCTCGGGCTCGGTGCGGTACTCCCGCACGCGCAGGGAGTTGAACAACCGGCCGTCGGGGGTGGTCTCCACCGAGGTCGTCGCCTTGATCCGGCCGGCACCCGCCATCGCCAGCGCCACCACCCCGGAGGCGGAGGACCCGTGCGCGGGCTTGAGGAACGCGCGGGAGATCCGGGCGGCCCGCAGCCGTTCCCTGAGCTCGGCCCAGTCGCGCACCGGCGGCCCGGCCGGTGACGGCGGCACCGGTACGCCGGCGGCGGCCAGCCGGGCGTGGCAGCGGCGCTTGTCGAACAGGACCGCGATCTCTCCGGGGTCCGCCGACGGCACCGCACCGGCACCGCGGGCCGCCGCCGTCACCTCGCGGACGGCGGCGGTGAAGCGGCGGTACCACAGCGCGGTGCCCTCGACCCGGGCCGGGTCGTCGGCACCCCGCAGCAGCACGTCGACCTCCGCGTCCTCGCCGGGGGAGTCGATGCGCACGAACTCGCCCGGCGCGAAGGTGTACCGCCCGCGCAGCACGTCCCGCCACGCCAGCACACGCGGCGCGGGATGCCCCGCGGCACGGACGGCGTCGGCGAACAGGGCCGTCCTGCGGTTGCCGGGGTTGCCGACGACGGCGATGCGGAGCCCGCCGCCGGTTCGGCTACTCGGAGACGGCGACATAGCGCCACTCCTCCTCCCGCCAGCGATGCGGCGTCTGGCGCTCCGACAGATCCACCTCGGTGCCCGCGGAGCCCAGGGCCGCGCGGAGCCGCTCGGCCACGGCCTCGCCCATGAAGTGGTGGTGCAGGTCGAGCCGCTTGAGATGGGTGAGCGGCTGGCCGCCCAGCAGCGCCTCGGCACCGGTGTCGGTGAGCGTGCCCATGGACAGGCTCAGCGTCTCCAGCTGCGCGACGACCGGCGCGGAGGCGACGGCCGCGGCGATCTCGTCCTGCAACTCGCTGTCCTGCAGGCCGAGGTGGCGCAGCGCGGGGAAGCGGCCGCCGGCCAGGACCGGCGCGAGGTCGGCGACCGTGGCGTCGCCGCCGTACTGCGCCACGCCGAGCCACAGCTCCAGCCACTCCAGCGCGGGCAGCTCGCAGGCGCCGACGGCGCGGACCACGGCGCCCGGCAGCCCGCCTGACTCGAAGCGCAGCACGCGCAGCGCCTCGTGGCGGACCGGGCGGAGCGACAGCGGCTCCTCGCCCAGGCCCTGCGAGTCACCGCCGCGCACGCCGAACTCCTCCAGCAGCGGGAAGCGTTCGAGGACGGGAGTGACGTCGGTCAGCTGAAGCCAGGAGACCTCGCACTCCTCGCCGGTCACGTCGGCGAGGAACAGGGCGCGCAGGGCGGGGAAGCGCTCCGCGTCCGCCAGCACCAGCTCCAGGGCGGGACGCAGGTCGGAGTACTCGTCGTCCCACCAGGGCCCGAGGACCAGGGCGCGCACCCGGGTGGTGTCCACCGCTCCGGTGAAGTGGTGCCACAGCTCGGGGAAGGGCATCTCGCCGGCCTCGTAGCAGTCCAGCCGCCAGGCCACGGCGCCGGGCTCGGGCAGCGCGGCCGTGCCGGGCCCGGGCAGCGTGTGCACGGGCAGCCCGTGGAAGGTCTCCAGATGTTGTGCGACGGTCATGACGGCCTCACTCCGCGACGGCGGTGTAGCGGTGGATCTCGCCGTCCCACTCGTCCTCGCCACCGGGCTCGGAGAGGTCGACCTCCACGCCCGAGGGCTCGAGGGCGGCCCTCACCCGCTCGGCGACCGGTTCGGTGACGAAGTTGTGGTGGAGGTCGAGCCAGCTGAGGTGGGTCAGCGGCTGGCCCGCGAGCAGCGCGGCGACGCCCTCGTCGGTGAGCACGCCCAGCGACAGGTCGAGCGAGGCGAGCTGGGCCACGACGGGGGCCGCGGCCACGGCGGCGGCGATCTCGTCCTGGATCTCGCTGTTGCGCAGGCCGAGGTGGCGCAGCGCGGGGAAGCGGCCGCCGGCCAGGACCGGCGCGAGGTCGGCGACCGTGGCGTTCCCGCCGTACTCCTCCACGCCGAGCCACAGCTCCAGGTACTCCAGCGCGGGGAGTTCGCTGGCGGCGACACCGCGGACGACCTCGCCGGGCAGGCCGCCGGCCTCGAAGCAGAGCGTGCGCAGCCGCTGATGGCGGACCGCCGGGAAGCGCAGCCCCGTGCCGCCGCGGACGCCGAACTCCTCCAGGCGCGGGTAGGCGTCCAGCACCGGTGTCACGTTGGACTGCTCGATCCAGGAGATCTCGGCCTCCTCCATCTCCAGGTCGCCGATGAACACGGCCTCCAGCGCGGTCAGCCGCTCCCGCGCGTCGACGAGACGGCTCACGACGGCCCCGGAGTCGTTGTCGTACGGCTCACCCCACTGGCCCACGACCAGGGCCCGGACCCCGGCGGGGTCGACCGTCTCCAGGAAGCGGTCCCAGATCTCCGCGAAGGTCTCCTTCGCGTCGTCCTGCCAGGGGTTGACGGAGAGCCGCCAGGCCACCGCGCCGGCCGCCGGCAGCTCCTGCCGCGCGCCGGGCGCGGGGAAGTCGAAGGCGGGCAGGCCGTGCAGTTCCTGCAGATGTTCGACGTGGGACATCGTGGTCTCCCGGGGTGGACGGACGCGGTGCTCTGCTCGCGAAGAGTTCTACCAAGCCGATCCGACAGCGCCTGCCGCGGGCTGTGCACAGGCGGTCCGGAGGCGTTGTCACACCCCCCGCGTAGCGTCGTGGACATCGGGTCGGCGGGTGCCGACGGGAAGGGAGACACGCATGTACCGGCAGGGGGACGTCCTGATCGTGCCCGTCCCGGAGGCGGCCGTGCCGCCGGGCACGGACCGGCTGCCGCGGCAGCCGAGGGACGCGCGCGGGAGGCTGGTGCTGGCGCTCGGCGAGGTCACCGGGCACGCCCACGCGGTGGTCGGGCCGGGGACGCTGGTGCGGGAGGCCGGGCCGTTCGGGGCCGCGTACCTCCATCTCCCGGACGGCGGGCGGGTGGTGCACGAGGAGCATGCCGCGATACCGCTGCCGAAGGGCTGGTACCGGGTGGTGCGGCAGCGCGAGTACGTGCCCGGCGCGGTGCGCGTCGTGGCGGACTGACGAGGGCGGGGGAGCGGAGCGATGGCGACGGTGGCGGACGTGACGTCGACGGAGACGGCGTTGACGGAGGCGGCGTTGACGGGGACGGTCTCGACGGGGACGCGCGACACGGCGGCGGGCGATACGGCGGCGAGCGACGCGACGGCGGTGTGGCGCGAGATCGTGGCGGCGACCGGACCGGCGGACCGGGCGGCGGCGGAGGAAGGGGTGCGCCTGGCCTACCGGCTGGCGGGGCTGCCCGAGCCGGAGCGGATCGTGTGGGCGGGCTCGCCCCGCGAGGCGGCGGCTCTGGCCGTGCGCCTGACGGCGGAGGGCGCGGCGGGGCGCAGCGTTCGCGACGCGGTGCGGACCCGGCCGTGGGCGGCCGCTCGGGAGCGCGTCGCCGACCGGCTCGGACCGGCCGGCTGGGCGGAGCGCTGGGCCCTGACGGGCGCCCAGTTGTGGGACACCACGGTGTTGCTGACGGAGCGGATACGGACCGGTGTGGTCGACACCGCCTCCGGCACGCCCGGCGGCGAGCAGGCCGTGCGCCTCGCGCTGCTCGACGCCGTGCTCGGGCAGCACGACGCGGCGTGGCTGGCCGCCTTCGACGGCCAGGAGGGCACGGAGGCGCTGGCCGGCATAGCCGCGGTCGCCAGGAGCGCCGGATGGTGGTGGCCGTACGAGCGGGCGGCGGTCGTCGCCGAACGGCCCCTGGAGCTGCACCGGGACGAGGCCGGCCGCCTGGACCGGGGGGACGGTCCCGCGCTGCGGTTCCCGGACGGCTTCGCCCTGCACGCCTGGCGGGGCATGCCCGTGCCCGCCGAATTCCTCCACGGGCTGGCCGGCCTGACCCCGCGCCGCATACGCGAGGAGGAGAACGCCGAGCTGCGCCGGGTGATGCTGGAGCACTACGGCTACGAGCGCTATCTGGAGGAGTCCGGGGCCGAGCCCGTGCAGCGGGACGCGGCCGGGGTGCTGTGGCGGATCGAACTGGAGGGGGACGAGCCGCTGGTGATGGTCGAAGTGGTCAACTCGACGCCGGAGCCCGACGGCACCCACCGCACCTACTGGCTGCGGGTGCCGCCGCGGACCCGGAGCGCCCGGGAGGGCGTCGCCTGGACCTTCGGACTGGAGGAGGACGACTACGCGCCGGAAAGGGAGACCTGAGCCGACTCCAGCGTGGCCGCGTCGATGAGGGCGAGATTGCCCTCCGCGGTGCAGGTGTACGCGCCCGCGATGGTGCCGAGGCGGGCGCACAGGTCGAGGTCCAGTCCGCGCATCCGCCCGTGGAGGAAGCCGCAGAGGAAGGCGTCACCCGCGCCGTTGGAGTCGACGACCGGGGCGTGCGGGACGGTGGCCGGGATGTGCCGGGGCGTGCTGCCCCCGTCGCGCGCGAGCAGATAGGCGCCGCCCGCGCCCGCGGTGGCGATCACGGCCTGGGCGCGGCCGTCGCGCAGGATCCCGCGCATGACGTCCGCGATGCGCTCGCCCGCTCCTGCCGCGCTGAGGAAGACAAGGTCGGAGCGGCGGGCGAACTCCCGCTGGTGCTCGGCCAGCCCGTCCCAGTCGTGCAGGTCGGTCGAGACGGGCAGGCCCAGCTCCTCGATGTCGTCGTAGAGGAAGCGCGTGAAGTGCGAGATCGACAGGTGCACATGCCGGGCCCGGCGCAGGTGCGGCAGGTAGAACTCGCGCGGCATCCGCAGGTCCGCCGGGTCGCGTCCGTCGTAGAAGGACATGCGGCGGCCCGTGGCGTCCACGAGGTTGACCGCCCGCCGGGTGCCGGCGGGGGAGATCAGCGGCTCGAAGTCGACGTCGCCCTTGGCCAGGCGTTCCCTGACCATGGCGCCGATCCAGTCCTCCCCGACGAAGTCGAGGAACTTCACGTCCATGCCGAGCGCGCGGCAGCCCAACGCCACGTTGCCCCCGGTCTGGCCGGGCCACTCCCGGACCGGCTCCACCCCGAGGGAGTCCACGAGCGGTACGGGCAGGCTGTCCACCCGCACCACGGTGTCCACTCCGGAACCGCCCACGACGAGGATGTCGTACGGCGACTCTTCTGTGGTCATGCGCACCTCCAGTACACCACCCCGGCGCCATGCTACGGGCGCTCGGCGCCCTCCGGCTCCCGATCGCGGATGTGTTCGGCCGCCCACGCGGCCCACTCCTGCTGCATCCGGGTGAAGCGAAGCCCCCACTCCAGGGTCAGCCGGCCGTAGAAGGCGAGGTCACCGCCGGTGTCCCAGTCGACCGAGCGCTCGAGCTCCAGCAGTCCCTCGTGGCGCTCCGCGGCCAGGGCCCCCTCGCGCTCCACATAGGCCCGGGCCCGCTCCTGGTCGACCTGGTTGAGGAAGAAGACCCGCAGCAGCGCGTCGCTGCGCCGGTTGCGCTGCGGCTCGACCTCGGTCAGCCAGTGAAGCAGCTCCTGGCGGCCCGCCTCGGTGAGCGCGTACTCCTTGCGTCCGCGCGGCCCCTCGGCGGCGACGGTCACCAGTCCGGCCTCGGCGAGCCGGTTCAGCTCCGTGTAGAGCTGGCTCTGGGTGGCGGGCCAGACGTTGGCCAGGGACGTCTGAAACGTTCTGAGCAGGTCGTATCCGCTCGCCGGATGATCGGCGAGGAGTCCCAGGACGGCGTGGCGAAGGCTCATGACCCGCATCCTAACATTCCACTGTTGACATGTCGCGAGTGGAGCTTCTAGCTTTGACATGTCAGAGATGGAATGTCGAGGGGAGCGGGGTCCGGTCATGGGGTACCTCCGCAGTTTTCTTCCGTGGATCGCCTTCGCGGTCGTCGCCACCGAGATCGACTGGCGCTTCGGGGCGCTGGCCGGCCTCCTGCTGTCGATCGGGCTGGTCGTGCTGGACCGCCGAGCGGGCCGCTCGCCGGACCAGATGGTCATCGAGCTCAGCTCCGGGGTGTTCTTCGCCCTGCTGGCGGCGCTGGCCTTCGCCGCCCCGGACTCGCCGCTCGAGCCCTACAACACGGCGCTCTCCCTCGGCTGGCTCGCCCTCACCGCCTGGGGCTCGCTGGCCGTCCGCCGGCCCTTCACCCTGGGCATCGCCAAGACCATGGTGCCGCCGGAGGTCTGGGGAAACCGGGTCTTCCTCCGCACCAACGTGATCATCACAGCGGTCTGGGCGGTGTCCTTCACCGTCAACGCCGCTCTCCTGGCCGTCCTGCTCGCCGCCGCCCCGCACGCGCTCGCCGCGATCATCGCCGTCAAGGTCTGCGGGTTCGCCGTCCCGGCGGTCTTCACCGTGCGCTACAGCCGTGCCGTGGCCGCCCGCCGGCAGGCCGCGGCCGTCTCCGCCTGACCGCCGCGGGCGGCGCAGAGCCGGAAGGAGACGGGGTCGGCGGTGAGTGATGTGGCGCGGCGCGCGGGTGATCCTCGCGGCCCCGGGGCATCACGGCAGCGGGGCGGTGACCAGCTGCGTCCACGCGGTGCGGACCTTGTCCAGGCCGAAGGACTCCCGCAACCAGTCGCGGGCGCTGGCGCCCGCCTCCTCCCAGCCGTCGGCCGCGAGCGCGGCGATGGCGTCGGCCATGGCGGCGGGGGAGTCATGGATCCAGCGGCGCTCGTAGATCGCGTCGGCGCCCGGCCAGGGCAGCAGGGCGGGGACCGCGCCGGAGGCCATGCCCTCGGCCGGGGCGAGGTGGAAGCTCTCGTCGTCGCTGGTGGAGAGGACGAAGCCGATGCGGCGCAGCCAGCTCGCCACGTCGGGGCCGAAGTCGTCGAAGACCACCGCGTCCTCCAGCGGACCGGACTGCACGCGCCGCAGGATCGCGTCGTAGTGCGCGCGCTCCTCGGGCTTGTTCCAGATCCACCAGTAGTCCCAGGGCATCTTGGACTTCACCGACAGCCGCCAGCGCGGATCCCGGGCGCGCAGCGCCTGGAGCACGTCCAGGCCGAGGTCGAGCCGTTTGCGCGCGGGCGCGATGCCGATCATGCCGAGCCGGTAGCGGGCGTCGGCGGCCTTGGGCCGGTCGAGTTGGCGGTCGTCGACCCAGTTGGGGATCGTGACGAGCTTCGCCTGCGGCCAGCCGGTGCGCTCACGCGTGAGCCTGGTGTAGTGCGGGCTGACGCACACGACACGGTCGACGGCGTCGATGTCGACCTGGGCGGGGTAACCGGCGTACAGCTCGAAGCGGTGCAGCCGCACCAGCAGCCGGGAGCCGCGCCGCTTGTGGCGGCTATACCAGACGGCCGCCGGGCCGCACCACTCCACGACCACGACATCGGCCCAGGCGGCGAGTTCACGGCTCGCGGCGGCGTCGTGCCGGGCCAGCGCCTCCCAGGCGTCGACGCGCACCTCCACCCGCGGGAGGGCCTGGAGGTGGTCCAGCAGCCGCGTGAAGAACTTCAGGTCGTGACCGGCCACGACGACCCGCAGCGGACGGTCACGTCCGCTGAGCGCGGCCGGCGCGGCGGGCAGGGCCCGGTCGACGAGGCCGCGCAGCCGCTCGGCGGCCCGTTCCAGCGAGAAGTGCGCGGCGGCCTCGCGGCAGCGCCGGGCGGCCGCGCGGTACGCCTCGGGGGAGCGGGCGGCGGTGACCACCGCCTCCGCCGCGTCGTCGAGGGTGCCGCGGCCGGGTACGAAGAGCGGGTAGTCGGTGCCGAGCAGCGCCTCGTGCGCGGGGGTCCGGTTGAGCACGACGGGCAGTCCGAGCGTCCCGAACTCCAGCACCTTCGTGGACAGTTCCAGGCTCGCGTCCAGTTCCGGCCGGCGCCAGCCGAGCCCGAGGTCGCAGCCCGCGGCGATGCGCATGGCCTCCTGGCGCGGGGTGCCGCCGTGGTGCACCACGCCGGGCGCGGTGCGCAGTGCCCGCTCCATCCGGGCGTGGAATGCGGGGTGCCGCGGGTCGTCGTGGATCTTGTCACCGACGGTGTGCAGCTCCGCCCTGACCCCCCGCGCGGCCAGCGCGCCCGGCAGTTCCGTCATCTCCAGGGTGTTCCAGAGCGGCGCGAACTTGCCGGTGTACACCATGCGCACGGGGTCACCGGCGGCCTCGTGCCCCGGCACCGGGAAGTCCGGGACGGGGACGCTCGGCGGGTACAGCACGCACTTCCCGCACGCGGCCGGCACCCACGCCTCGATGAAGCAGCGCAACTCCTCGGTCTGGCAGAGCAGATGGCGGGACGCCTCGGCGATCCGGGCCAGCTCCTCGACGGCCTCGCCCGTCATCTCCGCGGCCGACTGCGGGATGTCGGTGAGATAAGCCCAGATCCGCCCGTCGAAGGCGCCGTCGGCGACGATCTGCGTCACCAGCCGGCGGCCGCGCAGCACCAGCAGGTCGCACCACTCGACCTCGTCGAGCTCGCGCAGCACCCGTGAGGCCTGGACGGGGGAGAGCACATGACCGGTCGGCACGAGGGACACACCCGGCAGCTCCGCCAGCGGATCGACCAATCGCCCTGTGCGCACCGGCGCCTTGAGCACCAGCCGGGTCCCGCAGCCGGCCCGCGCCAGCGCCTGCACCATCGACTGCGCCCACACCGCCGAACCGTCGATGAGATTGAGGTCCACGTCCCCGTAGACCATCGCCCTGACCGTGCGCGTGCCCGTCATCGGACCTCCTCCGGGCGGATCGTGAAGAGCCGCCCCGCCCCGGGGGACGGCCAGAGCGTCCCGCGCACGAGGGCCGGGCGGAACCCGTTGACGTGCGGCACAAAGCCGGCGGCGTCCGCGCTGTAGCCCACCGCGTCCGCCCCCGAGCACTCCTGGGCGCACATCAGGTCCAGCAGATGGGCGGACGAGCGTTCCTCCGCGAGGTCCGACCAGTCCGCGATCCACGGCGCGCTCGGCCCGTCCGCCGTGGCCCGAACGGCGACCCCGCCCGCCGTCAGCTCCGCGAAGGCCGTCCCGGGAGCGGGCACCAGCACCTCGGCGGGCCGGTGCCGCTGGGCCAGCACCTGCGCGACCAGACGCGACACCTCGGCGTCGTCGCGCGGATCGGCCAGCACGGCCACCCGCCGGGCGTCCAGCGGATCCGCGGCCCCCGCGATCCGGGCGAGCTCCGACAGCCGGACCCGGGTGGCCCGGGAGGTGAAGATCTCCCGCAGGTCGGCGCGGTCCACGGCCACCGGGTCGAGCCGGGCCGGCTGCACGCCGGTGTCGCCGTCGAGCACGGCGTCCCAGGGGAAGCGGGCCAGGCCCGGCGCGGCGGAGGCGGGGGCGTCCCGCCACAGCACGGCGATACGGCCGAGCGCGTGGGCGGTGGCGAGGAGTTCGGCCAGCCGCCGGTCCAGATCGGGGGCGGTGCCGGTGCCGGTGTGCGCCCACGGCCCGGCGGCGCAGGCACTGAGCTGGACCACGAGCACATCCGGGTCGGTGCGTTCGGCGACCTGCCGGGCATCGTGCGGCAGCACACGGTTGACGACGGCGTCATGGGCGAAGTCGGCCGCCGTCGCGGCGTCCAGGATCCCGGCGACCACCAGCCGGTCGCGGGGGCCGGCCGTGAACGCCCGGTGGGCGAGGTGCAGGTGTCCGCCGGCCGGCTCGGCCGCCCCGGCCGTACCCGCCACCGGGGCGGCGCCCGGGGCGGCGCCCGGGGCGCCCGGGCGGCCGCCCTTGCCGCGGCCGCGCCACATCCCGTACAGCTCGCGCGGCAGCCGTGCCGAGCCGCGCAGCGGTGAGCGGGCCGCCGAGACCAGCGCCCGGCCCACCCGCAGCGAGGTCGAGCCCTGGAGCATGGCGACCCGGGCCTCGAGCACCCCGATCCGCTCCCGTGCGCGCCGCAGCTCGGCCGCGAGCCGGTCGCGTTCGCGTGTCACCGACGCCGCCCGTTCGCCGCCGGTGCCGTCCTGCAGCGCCTCCAGGGCGCGGCGGTCCTCCTCGTGCCGCCGTTCCAGCTCCAGCACCCGGGCCCGCTCCGCGCGGGACACGAACCCGGCCAGCACGTACTCGCCGGCGAGCCGCAGGGCGGTGGCCTCCCCCTCGGGCACGGGCCGCCCCGCCGGGTCGAGGAGCGGCAGCAGCGCCTGCGTGCAGGTGAAGACCGCGCCGCCGTGCAGGTGCTCATAGCCCAGCCCGGCGGCCCGCAGCACCTGGCAGCGGTGCGCCACCAGGGCGTCGAGCAGCCGGTGGTAGGGCAGCTCGGCGCCGGTGTGGCCGAAGACGATCAGCCCCCGGCCGCCGGGCCGCATGCGCCGCAGCGCCGCGAGGCACCCTGCCTCGTCCCCGTGCCGGCCGGGGTCGGGGCCGTACGAGAGCAGGGCGAGCCGTCCCTGACCGACCGGGTCCTCGTCGCCGGGCGAGGAGCGGCACAGCCGCACGCCTTCGGGCAGGTGCAGATACGGTTCGAGGGGGATGCCGCCGCCGGTCGCGTCGACGACCTCGGTCACCCCGTCCAGGTGCGGGTGGAGCAGATCGAGCAGGCGCATCACGAGGTCCTCGCGAAGACGTGGAATCCGACCCTGTTCTCCCGGAAACCGTACGGGGTGAACCCCTGGTACCGCAGACCCAGCGGTTCCACCGCGGAGCGGTACTCGGCGGCCGGGCGGTGCAGGATGTAGTCGCCGCGCGGAACGCGGCCGGGCGCGTCCTCGTCGGTGACGACCAGCCGGCCGGTGAGCCGGACGAGGGAGGCGAGATTGAGCAGCGCGGCCTCCCAGACCGCGTCGTCGAGCACATGGAAGAGCACGTCCACGGCGAGCACCGCGTCGTACAGCCACGGACTGCGCCACGCCGTCAGCTCGGCCACCGCGTAGCGCGGGCCGCCGCCCAGTGTGCGGCAGTGGTCCACGGCACAGGGGCTGGCGTCGATCGCGTCGACCAGGTGGCCGCAGCGGGCCAGGGCCCGGGCGAAATGGCCCTTGCCGCAGCCCGCGTCGAGCACGAGCAGCGGGTCGTTGGCGCGCTCGGAGTCGCCGGTGATGCGCAGCACCTCGGCGACCCGCAGCGCGTAGAAGATCTCATTGCCCGGCCGGTCGAGGCCGATGTGGCCGCCGGAGGCGAGCTCGTCGTGCTCGCGGTGGCGGCTGTCCCAGTAGGCGAGCGGGTCACGCAGGCGCGGATCAGACATGGTGGTCCAGCCACTCGGTGATGACGCGGGCGATGCGGGGCCCGGAGCGCCCGTCCCACAGCGGGGGGCCCTCGGGCGCGGCGGCTTCGCCGTCCAGCGCCTTGAGCAGGGCCGGGACGAGTCCGTCCGGGGTCACGAGGCGGTTGGTGCCGTGGGTGACCGTCACCGGCCTCTCGGTGTTCGGGCGCAGCGTCAGGCAGGGCACGCCCAGCACCGTGGTCTCCTCCTGCACTCCGCCCGAGTCGGTGATCACCGCCGAGGCGCCGCGCAGCAGCCCCATGAACTCCAGGTAGCCGAGCGGCTCCAGGATCCGGATCCCCGGCGTGTCGCCGATCCCCGCCGCCTCCAGCGCGGCCCGCCCGCGCGGGTGCAGCGGGATCGCCAGCTCCAGGTGGGTCGCGGCCTCGCGCAACGCCCCCACGGCGGCGGCCGCGGCGGCCGGGTCGTCCACATTGGCGGGGCGATGCAGCGTCACCACGCCGTAGCGCCCGTGCAGTCCGTGCGCGGCGCGGGCGGCCTGCGGGTCGAACCGCGGCAGATGGGCCATCAGGGTGTCGATCATCGGGTTGCCGACGAAGTGCACCCGCGCGGTGTCCACGCCCTCGTTCGCCAGGTGGCCGACCGCCTCCGGGCTGGTGACGAGGAGCAGGTCGGCGAGCTGGTCGGTGAGCCGCCGGTTGACCTCCTCCGGCATCGTCATGTCGAAGCTGCGCAGGCCCGCCTCGACGTGGGCCACCGGAAGCCCCAGCTTGGCCGAGACCAGGGCGGCGGCGAGCGTGGAGTTGACGTCCCCGTAGACCGTCACCAGGGCGGGGGCGCGGGCCGACAGCTCGTCCTCCAGGGCGGTCAGCAGCGCGGCGGTCTGCCGGGCGTGGCTTCCGGAGCCGACGCCGAGGTCGACGTCCGGCCGGGGCAGGCCGAGCTCCCGGAAGAAGACGTGCGACATCCGCTCGTCGTAGTGCTGTCCGGTGTGCACCACCGACTGCGGCTGCCCGGCGGCGCGCAGCGCGGCGACGACCGGGGCGGCCTTGACGAAGTTGGGCCGGGCACCGACCACATGGACTACCGAGCCGAGCACGGTGCCTCCCGTTCACTTGCCGCGCTTAGGGTGGGATTGTGCGTCGTCGTACTCTTCGTGCCCTGATTCTCGCCGCCTCCGTGGCGGTCCGTCATCTGCGGGACGACCCGGTGCGCGCGGCGGGGCTCGCCCTGCGGATCGCCCCGGGACCGGCGCGGCGGCCCGCCCGGTGGGCGCTCGCCCGGCTGCCCGAGCGCGACCCGCACCGGGCGCGCGGCGGGGCGTCCGCGTACGGGCCGCGGGGCGTGCCCCTCCCGGCCGGGGTGCCGGGGACACCGGTGCCGGGGCGCGTGCTGCACCTGGTGACCAACTCCCTGCCGTACCGCAACGCCGGCTACACCGTGCGGACCCATGCCATCGCGCGCGCCCAGCGGGAGGCGGGCCTGGACCCCCATGTGGTCACCCGGCTCGGCTTCCCCGTGGCGCAGGGCGTCTGGGACGGCCGCCCCGCGCAGGTCGTGGACGGGGTGCCCTACCACCGGCTGCTCCCCGTCCGGATGCCCGCGACCGCGGCCGCCGCTCTCGCCCGCAACGCCGAGCTCGCCGCCCGGCTCGTCGAACGGCTCCGCCCGGCGGTGCTCCACGCGGCCACCGATCACCCGAACGGCCGAGTGGCGCTCGCACTCCGCGAATCCTTCGGGCTGCCGGTCGTCTACGAGGTGCGCGGCTTCCTGGAGGAGACCTGGCTGACCCAGGGACCCGGCCGCGACCGGGACAGCGCGTCGTACCGCGAACGGCGCGCCCTGGAGACGCACTGCATGCGGGCGGCCGACCTGGTGCTCACCCTCGGTGAGGCCATGAAGGAGGAGATCGTCTCCCGGGGGGTCCCCGAGGAGCTGGTGCGCGTCGTGCCCAATGCCGTCGACGACGTCTTCCTCCGGCCCCTGCCCGACGCCCGCGAGCTGCGCGCCCGGCTCGGCATCGCCCCGGACGAGGTGGTCGTCGGCACGGTCTCCACGCTCACGCCGCACGAGGGCATCGGCACCCTGCTGCGGGCCGGCGCCGAACTGCGGCGCCGGGGTGTGCCGCTGCGGCTGCTGATCGTGGGGGACGGGCCGCTGCGGCCCGCGCTGGAACGGCAGGCGGCCGGGCTCGGTCTGGGGGACGGCGCCCTGTTCACGGGCCGCGTGCCGCATACCGAGGTCAGGGCCCACCACGCCGTGCTGGACGTCTTCGCGGTGCCCAGGACGGAGGAGCGCGTGTGTCATCTCGTGACCCCCCTCAAGCCGGTGGAGGCGATGGCGAGCGGTCTTCCCATCGCAGCAAGTGATGTCAGGGCAATGGGTGAACTGGTCGAAGACCAGGTGAACGGAAGGCTAATTCCTTCAGGAGACGTAAATGCCTGGGCAGATACGCTCGAAGTATTGCTCTATAGTCCAAATCGACGACGGATGATGGGCGACGCCGCCCGCGCCCGAGTGGCCCGCGACCGCACGTGGGCGCACATCGCCGGGCGGACGCTCGACGCCTACCGTGGTCTGGGGGCCGTATAGCGCTCGGGACGGTGCGGCATGACGGTGGATCTCGCAGTCGTAGGCCTCGGATACGTCGGGCTGCCCCTCGCCAGAGAGGCGGCGGCGGCGGGGCTGAGCGTCGTCGGGCACGATCTGGACCCGGGGGTGGTGGCCGCCCTCAACTCCGGCCGCTCGCACGTGGACGACGTCTCCGACGACGACCTGCGGCGCATGCTGGCCGCCGGATTCACCGCCACCACCGGCCCGGAGTGCCTGGGGGAGGCCCAGGTCGTCGTCATCTGCGTCCCCACTCCGCTCTCCGGGGACGGCGGGCCCGACCTCACCGCGGTCACCGGCGCCGCCGAGGCAGTCGCCGCCAGGCTGCGCCCCGGCGTCCTGGTCGTCCTGGAGTCGACCACCTACCCCGGCACCACCGACGAGGTCGTCCGGCCGATCCTGGAGGAGGGCTCGGGACTGCGGGCCGGTCCGGACTTCGCCCTCGCCTTCTCGCCCGAGCGGATCGACCCCGGCAACAGGACCCACGGCCTCCGCGACACCCCGAAGATCGTCGGCGGGCACACCCCCGGGTGCGCGGCGCGCGCCGTCGCCTTCTACGGCAAGCTCGTCGACACCGTCGTCCGCGCCAAGGGCACCCGCGAGGCCGAGATGGCCAAGCTGCTGGAGAACACCTACCGGCACGTCAACATCGCGCTCGTCAACGAACTGGCCGTACTCTGCCGCGAACTGGGCGTGGACATCTGGAACGCCATCGACTGCGCCGCCACCAAGCCCTTCGGCTTCCAGGCCTTCCGGCCCGGCGCAGGCGTCGGCGGCCACTGCATCCCGATCGACCCCAACTACCTCTCTTACAAGGTCCGCACGCTCGGCTACGAGTTCCGTTTCGTCGAACTCGCCCGCGAGATCAACCACCGGATGCCGGAGTACGTCGTGCGCCGCGCGCAGGACCTGCTCAACACGGCGGGGAAGCCGCTGCACGGCTCGCGGGTACTGCTCCTCGGTGTCACCTACAAGCCGGACATCGCCGACCGCCGCGAGAGCCCCGCCGTCCCGGTGGCCCGGCTGCTGCGCAGGCTCGGCACCGGGGTGTCCTTCCACGACCCCTTCGTGGACGCGTGGGACGTCGACGGGGACCCCGTCCCCCGGGCCGGCGACCTGACGGCCGCCCTGCGCGAGCACGACCTGACGGTCCTTCTGCAGGATCACAGCGCGTACGACCTCCAGGCGGTGGCCGACCAGGCACGCCTGCTGTTCGACACGCGCGGACGGATCTCCCGGCCGGATGTCGAGGTGCTGTGATGCACGTGCTCGTCGTGACCGTCGTGCACCACCCCGAGGACGCCCGCATCCTGCACCGTCAGATAGCCGCCCTCATCTCCCACGGGCACACCGTCACCTACGCCGCGCCCTTCACCGCGCGGGCGACCCCGCCGCGTCCCGGGGTGGAGGGCGTCGACCTGCCCCGGGCCGCCGGGCGCGACCGGCGCGCCGCCGTCCGCGAGGCCCGGCGCCTGCTCGTACGGCGTGGCCCGGCCGTCGACGCGGTCCTGCTGCACGACCCCGAGCTGCTGCTCACCCTGCCCCGCACGCTGCGGTACTGGCACCGCACCGGCGCCCGGCGGCCGGCCGTGGTGTGGGACGTCCACGAGGACACCGCGGCCGCGCTCGCCATGAAGAACTGGGTGCCGCGCCTGCTGCGCCCGCCGCTGCGCCTCCTCGTGCGCGCGGCGGAACTCGCCGCCGAGCGGCATCTGCACCTGCTGCTCGCCGAGGACGCCTACCAGGGGCGCTTCCGCCGCCCGCACCCCGTCGTGCCGAACCTGGTCACCGTTCCCGTGGGCCCCCCGCCGCCGCCCGGGGACGACCGCGTGGTGTACCTCGGGCAGCTGTCGCGGGCCCGCGGCGCCGAGGAACTGGTGGCCATGGCACGGCTGCTGGCCCCGGACGTCCGCGTGGAGCTCATCGGCGCCGCCGACGGCGACGTCCGCGCCCTGCTGACGGCCGCCGACCGGGACGGCGTGCTGCGCTGGCACGGTTTCCTGCCCAACGACGAGGCGCTGGGCCGTCTGCGCGGCGCCCTCGCGGGCCTGTCGATGCTGCGGGACGAGGCGAACTACCGCCACTCGCGGCCCACGAAGGTCGTCGAGTACATGGCCTACGGCATCCCCGTGGTGAGCACGCCGAACCCCCTCGCCGCCGAGCTGGTCCGCGGGCACGACTGCGGCCTGCTCGTCCCGTTCGGGGATCCCGCGGCGGCCGTGGCCGCCGTCCGCCGCCTGCGCGACAACCCCGAACTGCGCCGCACCATGGGCGCCCGCGGCCACGCGGCCGCGCGCGGCGCGCTGCACTGGCCCGACTGCGCCGGGCACTTCGTCACGAGCCTGGAGGGCTGGGCGGTGGCGGCGGCCACCGCCGCCACCGCGCGGGCCGGAGCGGCGCGGGTCAGCTCACCGTGAGCGAGGTGTCGTCGACGACGAAGGACGTCTGGAGCTGGGAGCCCTCGGTGCCGGTGAACTTGAGGGTCACCGTCTGCCCCGCGAACGCCGCCAGGCTGAAGCTCTTGAGCGCGTAGCCGGAGTCGGCGTTGAGGTTGGAGTAGGTGGCCAGGGTGGTCGTGCCGGCGGTGACCGTGAGCTTGTCGTAAGCCGTGGTCGTGGTGGTCTCGGCGGTGTCCACGTGCAGGTAGAAGCCGAAGGTGGCGGAGGCGCAGGCTGCCGGGACGGTCACCGTCTGGGAGAGGGTGTCGGTGTGCGCGGCGCCGTAGCCGTTCAGCCAGGCCTTGTAGGAGCCGGTACGGGCCGCCTCGCCGGCGTCGTCGGTGATGACGCCGCTGGACGCCGTCCACGTCGTGCCGCCGGACTCGAAGCCGGGGTTGCCGAGCAGTTGGGCGGCGGTGCAGGTGCCGCCGCCACCGCCGGAGCCCGTGCCGCCGGAGAGCCAGGCGGTGGCGTTGAGGGCGAGCGCCGCATTGGTGGCGGTGGAGTCGTTCCAGCCGTCGTAGAGGGTGTTGCCCGACTGGCCCGTGCCGTCGTCGACGGGGGAGCTGTCGCCCCAGAAGGCGACCCGGCCGCTGCCGAACGTGCTGGTGGCGAAGAAGGCGCCGGTGTTGCCGGAGTAACCGGTGCGGTAGAGCAGGCCCTTGACGGAGGAGTTGTCGGCCGGCTTGAGGGTCGCCGTGGTGCCGCTGGCTATGAGGCTCTTGGTGACGTTGCCGAAGGAGCCGTGCAGCACGGGGTCGGTGCTGTCGGCGATCGCCGCCGGGTGGTCGGAGCCGATGCTGAGGGAGTCGACGGAGAAGCCGAACGGGTCGGTGCTGTCGACCGAGTTGTTGCTCATCAGATCGTTGATGATCTCGACGGCGTCCTCGCCGTCGTTGTTGCGGTCGGCCCCGGTGTGGTCGGAGATGAGGAAGAGCCCGCCGCCGTTCTGCACGAACCTCATGACCGCGGTCTTCTCCGCCGCCGTGAGCAGGACGTTCGGTTCGGGCAGCACGAAGGTGTCGAAGTTCTGCAGGTCCGTGGCGCTGGAGGTGCCGTAGGTGATGGAGCCGCCCGAAGGCAGCGTCTTCAGCGCGTAGTCGCCGGTCCTCTGCAGGGCGACGCCCCAGGAGGACAGGGCGCCGGTCCAGTCCGTCTCCGCGGTGGGGGTGGAGTCCTGGCCGAGCGGGTCGGGCTGGCTGGTGCCGATGATCCAGTCGGCGTTGCCGGCTGTCTCCGCGTGGGCGTTGTCGAAGAGCACCCGGTGGGGGGTGGCCGCGTGAGCCGTGGGGGTGGCGGCCGCCTGTAGGGCGGTGGTCGCGAGCAGGGCGCCGAGGACGGCGGCCGCCGAGGCGGCCGTTCCGCGACGCGTCCTGGGGGATCCGAGCATCCGGCAGAACCTCCTGTGTGGGGGTGATCAGAGAGGCGGTGCGGGCGCCAATTCTGCACGCGTAGACCGGGGTTCGCACGCGTCATGGATGACAAACGGTTGAACGGTACATGGCGACTCTGGCGCGCGGCAACGGCCTGCCGCGATCTCCGGGGATCCGGGGCGGTCAGCTCGTGTGCGGCCCGTTGCGGCGCACTCCGTCCAGCTCCAGGACGAAGTCGGCGCCCAGCGCCGAGGACGGGGTCTGCGTGCCGTGCGGCAGCTCCGGCAAGCGGGTCACGATGCGCAGTACCGAGTCCACCGTCAGCGCGTAGCCGTTGGGTGTGGACAGTGCCGCCTGCGCCTCGGCACCGTGCGCGTCGCGGGCCCTGGCCCACACCTGCGCGCGCGTACGCGTCAGCGCCCGCTCGCCCGGTCCCCTCAGGAACCGGTCCACCCCGGCACGGGCCAGCCGCCGTACCGGGGCGATCCCCAGCACCCGCTCCACCAGCGGCGCGCCCGGCAGCCAGGTGTACGTCGAGATGTTCGGGATGCCCGTCGAGTGATAGGCCGTGCTGACGTCGCCCCAGGCGATCGTGGCGACCGTGCGCTCGCCGGTGCGGAAGGACGCCGTCACCCGCCGGTGCCCGAGCGGTACTTCGCGGATCACGCCGTCGACGCGGGTCCGGCCGCCGGCGCCCTTGTCCAGGGCTTCGAGCGCGGTGCGCGCCGTACCGGGGCTCGCGCCGCCACCGGCCACGAAGGCGATGTCGAGGTGCGTCGCGGTGGGCAGCGCGGCGGCCACGGTCGCGGCGAGGCAGTCGGTCGGCACCACGTCGAAGCCCGCCCCGGGCAGCAGGACCACCCCCGCCTCACGGGCCCGGGAGCCCATCGCGTGCAGCGCCTCCAGCACGTCGATCTCTCCGGTGATGTCGAGGTAGTGCGTCCCGGTGTCCAGGCACGCCTGGGCCATCGGCAGCGCCGTGGCGGAGAACGGCCCCGCGCAGTGCGCCACCGCGTCGACGTCCGCGAGCGCCTTGCGCAGCCCGGCCGCGTCGTCGAGGGCGACCACCCGGTGTTCCAGGCCCAGTTCGGCCGCGAGCGGCGCGAGGGCCGTGGCCGACCGCCCCGCGAGCACAGGGCGCTCCCCGCGGGCCACGGCCTCCCGTGCTACGAGGCGGCCGGTGTAGCCGGTGGCTCCGTACAGCAACCAGGTCATGCGCGTGTGCTCCCTCGCTCGGTGCCGCACCCCGCGGCGGGGCGTCCGCAGCCGAACCTACCGGTCGGTCACCGGGTCGTGCGCCGCCCGCGGTGAAAGCGCGGCGCGTCGCGATCGCCCGCGTGCCGTTGAACCGTTCCCGGCCGGCGTCCGTTACCCGGAGTAAAGGGCGCACGTGAGACGGACGTACGCCCCCGCCCCGCACTCGATCCCCGAGGAGCCCATGCCATGACCCCCACCACCTCGCCCCCGGGCGGCCGGACCGCCGCCAAGGTGGCCGCGGCGACCCGGATCGACGCGCGGACCTGGGATCTGACCGTCGCGTCGGCGGCGCTCGGCCGTCCCGTCCCGGTGAGAATCGTCCTGCCCGCGGACTTCGCGCGTGCCGACGGCCGCACCTGGCCCGTGCTGTACCTGCTCCACGGGCCGCAGGACGACCACACCGCCTGGAGCCGTGAGACGGGCGTCGCGGCGCTCACCGAGGGCCGCGACGTCATCCTCGCCATGCCGTACTGCGGCCCCGCCGGCCTCCCGACCCGCTGGCGCGACGGCTCCGACTACGAGACCTTCCAACTGCGCGAACTCGACGAGGTGCTGCGTCGAGACTACCGGGCCTCCGGCGTGCGGGCTGTGGCGGGCGTGTCGACGGGCGGGTACGGCGCGATGGCGCATGCCGCCCGGCACCCGGGGGCGTTCCGCGCCGCGGCGTCCTTCAGCGGCGTCCTGGACACCACCTTCGCCGGTGTGCCGGCCGCCCTGGAAGCCCTCCTCATCAGGGAGAGCCTCTACTCCGAATCGCTGTGGGGCGATCCCGTCCTCCAGTGGGACACCTGGCGCACTTTCAATCCCACGGCGCGCGCGGGGGGACTGCGCGGCACCGCGCTGTACGTGTCCTGCGGCAGCGGGGGCGGTCCCGCCGCGGGCGGCGCCGAGCTGCTGCCGGAGGTGCTGGAGAGCACCCTGTGGCCCGCCACCCATGTCTTCGCCACCGCCCTGGAGCTCAGGGACATCCCGGTGACGACCCACTACTACCAGGGCGGGCGCCATGAATGGTCCTACTGGCGGCGAGAGTTCGCCGCGGCATGGCCGCTGCTGGCCAGGGCGCTGAGCCTGACGGAGTGAACTCCCCGCCGCGTGAGGATGAGACGATGAGAGGGTGAGAAGGTGAGCGGGGTCCCCTAACGAGGGGGGCGCGCTCACTCGATCCGGTGGCGCTGCCCGTTCGGGACGTACCGCCGGCGTGCGAGTCGCGTTGCAAGGGGACATGGACAGCAGCACATCCTCGACCCGCGGATGCCTTCTCCAGGGGCACACGGAGCACCACCGGACGTTCGCCGAACTCACCGGCGCCTACTGGATGGACCCCCCGATCTACTCGGAAGTCCTGGCCGACTGGCGTGCCCGCGGGCGCGCCGTCCCCGGGGCCGCCAGGGCGGACGGCCCGGGGGCGGGCGGGTTCAGCGCCGGCAGTCTGCCGCAACTGCCGCCTGGAACAGGGCGAGTTCCACCGCGGTAGGCGTGTGCAGCGCGCCGCTGCCGTCGGGCGGTACGAGCCACCGCAGGGCCCCCGCGGCCCGGTACGGGGGCGGGACGGCGATCCAGGCGCCTCGGCCGGCGTAACGGGTTCCGGTGCCCACCCATCTGCTGACGGGGTCCGGCGGGAGGAAGAAGCCGACCCGGCGGGCGGCGGTGTCGGCGAGGGTGGGCCCGGGTTCCGAGCGGGGAAGGCGCAGGAGCGCGTCGAGGGCGAGCAGGCCGAGTTCCTCGGGCACGCTGAGCACGTCCCAGAAGCGTCCGGCGGGCAGCAGGACGGTTCCGCTCTCCCCGTGCTCCCATTCCCGTTTGCATGCCCGCGGATCCGCCGCGGCGGCGGCCAGCCACTCCATTGCCTGATTCGGTGCCGCATTTCTCATACGCTCAACCTTGGTAGATATTTCTAACCGGCGGAAGGGGTGGCGGGGCGTGGCGTTTTGGGACGCGAAACGCCTGTTTTCCGTACGCCTGTGCGGCGTTGCGGCGCGGGCCCGTCGCCTCCTGCTCGGCGGGCCGAGCGACGGCGTGGCGCTGGACCGCCTGGTGAGGACGGCGGAACGGCTGGACTACGGCGGCGGTCCGCCCGTGGCGGCGGACCGGGAGGCGCGGCGGGAGGGCTGACGGCATTCGCCGCGCCGGAGGAAGGCGATCACGCCGGGAATTCCCGGACCCTCCCGGGAATGCGTTCGCTCAAGCGGCCGGAAAGCGGAAACGCGTTCGTGTACGTTGTGGAAGAACTCCGGCGCCGCATTCCGAACGCCACGGCCCTGGGCAGCGGTTCGCGTCGCGCGCCGGAAGCCGTCGTCACATCGGCTCCCGGGGCCGCCCGTTGTGCCGGGGGGCCGGGGCACCCGGGGCCGGCCGCCGGGGGAGTTCACCGGAGCCGGGGCCGGGGGGCGTCCCCGCGGTCCGATGCGCCGCGAGGCGGGGAGCGGCAGGTCGTCCCAGCGGCGGGCCGCTCCGGTGATGCGACGGCGCGAGGGCGGTGGCCGCCGCGCCGGGCGCGGACAGGGCACGGGGCCGACGCGCAGGGAGTGCCCCGTGCCGCGTCCGCCCCGTCCCGTGTCCGTCCCGCATCCGCCCTCACGGACGGGGGACCGGTCAGCCCGTCGGCGGCGCGCCTTCGTACGCGGCCGTCAGCACCGCCCGCAGCTCGCCCGCGTCCGCCGTCCGCGGGTTCGCGTACGACGCCGCGCCCACCAGCTCGACCACGCGGTCGATGCCCGCGGCGGGCAGGCCGACCTCGGCCAGCGAGCGCGGTGCGCCGAGCCGCCCGCCGAGGTCCCACAGTTCGCGTGCCGGGTCCTCGGTGGCCAGCGCACGGCGCAGCGCGGCCATCGCGCCGGGCGCCGCGGGGGCGTTGAAGGCGAGGACGTACGGCAGCAGCACCGTGTGGGTCTCGGAGTGCGGCAGATCGAAGGCACCGCCGAGCACATGGGCCAGCTTGTGGTGCAGCCCCATGGTGGTGGCCCCCAGGCACGCCCCGCACAGCCAGGCCCCGTACAGGGCGCGGCCGCGCGCGTCGAGACCGCCGGGGTCCGCGACGACGCGGGGCAGGGCCTCCGCCAGGGCGCGCACTCCCTCCTCGGCCATCAGGGAGACGATGGGGGAGGCGTCGGGGGCGTACAGCGACTCCACCGCGTGGGCGAGGGCGTTGACGCCGCTGGTGCCGGACAGGGCGGGCGGCATCGACAGCGTCAGTTCGGGGTCGTAGACGACACTGCGCGGCAGGACGCGGCGGTCGCGCCCGGTGCGCTTGACGCCGTCCTCCGTCAGCCCCCACACCGGGGTCATCTCGGAGCCCGCGTACGTCGTCGGCACGGCGAGCAGCGGCAGCCCGGTGCGCAGCGCGACGGCCTTGCCCAGGCCGACGGCCGAGCCGCCGCCGACCGCGACCAGGCCGTCGGCGTCGAGCTCCCGGGCCACCGCGACGGCCTCGTCCGCCACCTTCACCGGCACGTGCATCACCGCGCCCGGGTGGATGCCCGCGCAGGCCCCGCCCAGGGACGCGGCGACGGCGCCCGCGGTGTCCAGGCCGTGCCGGCCGGACAGCACCAGCACGCGGCGCAGGCCGAGGCGCTCCGTCTCCTCCGCCACGGCCGTGGTCGCGGCCCCGGCGCGGAAGACGACCCGCATCGGCAGCGCCTCGTGGACGAACTCCGTGCTCATGACGGCTGCAGCACGATGTCGAAGGTCGCCAGCCGGAAGGGGTTCGCCACTCCGTACTCGGCCGCCCGCTCCGGGTCGTCCACCTCGGCGAACTCCTGGACCAGGCTCTTCTTGACCGCGAACACCGCGTCCGACTCCAGGTAGGGGCTGTCCTGGACGAAGATGTGCGTGGTGACCGGCTGATGCCCCTGGGCCGCCGCGATGAAGTGGATGTGCGCCGGCCGGTACGGATGCCGCAGCGTGGCGCCCAGCAGATCGCCGACCGGGCCGTCCGTCGGGATCGGGTAGTGCGCCGGCACGACCGTGCGGAACCGGAAGCGGCCCTCCTCGTCGGCGGTGAACAGCCCGCGCCCGTTGCCCTGCGGCTGCTCGCCGGGCTGCTGGACGTCGTAGAAGCCGTGGTCGTCGGCCTGCCACACGTCCACCTTCGCCCCGAGCAGCGGAGTGCCGTCCACGGACACGACGCGCCCGGTGACCACGCACGGCTCACCCGAGCCGATCATGTCGATCGCGTCGCCGAACTCACGGTCCGGGGAGTCGACCATGTGGAACGGGCCGAGCACGGTGGAGTCGGTGACCCCTTCCCCGGCCGTCTTGCGCTGGTTGATCGTCTCCACGAGCATCGACACGCCGAGCACGTCGGACAGCAGGATGAACTCCTGCCGTGTGTCGGTGCTCTTCTGCCCGGTGCGGGTGAGGAAGTCGATCGCCCACTCCCACTCCTCCATCGTGGGCTCGACGTCGCGGACGAAGTCGTGGAGGTACCTCGTCAGACTGCCCAGGATCTCCCGCAGCCGCGGGTCGGGCGTCCGCGCGAAGCTCTCCACGACGGCCGGAGTGGCGCTCTCTTCGGTGAAGTCCATGGTGCTCCTTGTCAGTCCCGTCCCAGGATGCGCCGCAGCGCCCCGCCGAGCGCGGTCCGCGCGTCGGCCTCGTCCTCGGCCCCGTCCGCCTGCCGGAAGGCGACGTACAGGTCCGGTCGCACGAGCAGGACGCCCGCGTCGCCGGTGCCGCGCAGTCGCGCCCAGTCGCCGTACGGGTCCTCGTAGTCCCGCCCGGGGCCGATCACCGCGGTCGCGATGTCCAGCCCCAGTTCCGCGCCCAGCGTGCGGGCGGCCTCCACCCATGCCTCGCCGCCGATGCCGGTGAGCAGCGCGAACCGGCCGCCGCCGCCGAGGTCGAGGGTGGACAGGGTGCGGGTGCCGGCCGTCAGCCAGGCGTGCGGCACCTTGGCGCCGGGGCGGCTGCTCGGCTGGTGGTACAGCTCGGGGTCGCGGTCGAAGCCGGGGTCGGCGGTGCCGTCCGGGACGACCGCGGCCGACACGTAGCGCTGGTTGAGCTCCACGCCGTGGGCGTTGAACTCGTACCGCTTGAAGTCGATCGCCTCGCGCAGCCGCGCGCGCCGCTTCTCGCCGGCCGGGGTCGCGTCCTTGCGGGCGTCGATGTTGGCGAGCAGCTGTTCCGGGCTCTGCGGGGCGAGCAGGTCCAGTGCCTCGAAGACCGGGGCGGTCTCGCCTATCGACTTGTTGGCGCGGGTGACGATCTGCTTGCCGACGGGCGCCCGTTCGGCGGTGTAGGTCTCGAGCAGCGAGGGCTCCGCGGCGCCGTCCAGGACCAGCTTCAGCTTCCAGGCCAGGTTGTACGAGTCCTGGATGGAGGTGTTGGAGCCCAGACCGTTGGACGGCGGGTGCCGGTGGGTGGCGTCGCCCGCGCAGAAGACCCGGCCGTTGGAGTAGGTCTCGGCGTACATCTCGTTGACCGTCCACGCCGACGAGGAGCGGATCGTCACCGGGACCTCGTCGTCGCCGATGAGCTGGCGGACGACCGACAGGGCGTACTCCTCGGTGAGGTCCGGCGGCGCGGCCTGGACGTCGTAACCCCACACGATCAGCCACTCGTTCCACGGCTTGACGTTGCGGATCAGGCCCGCGCCGATGCCGCCGACGGTCGCGCCGGGGGTCAGCGCCCAGTAGAGCGTGCCGGGGCGGTGGGCGACGTACTTCGTCAGGTCGGCGTCGAAGACGATGTTGATGCTGCCCGCCACGCCCATCTTGCCGCCCATCGGCAGCCCGGCGTCCTCGGCGACCTTGCTGCGTCCGCCGTCCGCGCCGATCAGGTACTTGGCGCGGATGGCGTACTCGTCGCCGCGCAGCCGGTCCTCCACGACGACGGTCACGCCGTCGGCGTCCTGCTCGAAGGACTTGTAGACGGTGCTGAAGCGCAGCTGCGTGCCGCGGGCGACGGCGGCGTCGACCAGCACGGGCTCCATCCAGTTCTGCGGCATGTCGCACATGCGGCTGGGGCTCGCCAGGTCGTGCGCGGCCTGGACCTCGGGGTCGTTGCCCCAAGAGCGCAGCCGGCCCAGTTCCTCGCCCGCGAGGCTGGTGCAGAAGACCGTGTTGCCCATGAGGTGCTGGGGTGTGGCCTTCGCGACGACATCCTGCTCGACGCCCAGGTCGCGCAGCACCTCCATGGTGCGCTGGTTGGTCACGTGCGCCCTGGGGGTGTCGGCAAGCCTGCCGTAGCGGGTCACGACGATATTGGGCACTCCGTACGTGCTCAGCGCGAGTGCGGCACTCGCCCCTGCGGGCCCACTGCCCACGATGAGCACGTCCGTCTCGATGGTCTCCATCAACGCGGCTCCTTGACGGATAATTGAAATGGCAACGAAACGATCGTGAATCAGAGAGAGGCCGCTGGCGTGTCTCAATCCGATACATCCCCGGAAGAGCTGCTGCTCGGCGCCTATCTGCGGGAGCAGCCGAACGCCCGGCCGGTGGTCGCGGCCGACGGCAGGACGCGGATCGTGAGCGTCGAGGCGGCCCGGCGGCTGTCCGACGAGTCGCTCGCGCTGCTGGAGCGCCGGGCCGGCGGGATGGTCCGCGACGGCAGGACCGAGGGCTACGAGCTGCCGCTGCCGGACGGCGGCTGGAGCGCCCGGCTCGACCCCGTCATGGACTCCGGCGAGGTCATCGGCGCCGTCGCGGTCATGTCCGCGACGACGGTCGGGGCCGGCGGGCAGCCCGCCGCCCCCGAGCCGCGGCTGCCCGGTCTCGCGGGCGGGTCCCACTCCTGGCGCGCCGCGGCGGCCCGCGCGGTACGGCTCGCCGACGAGCCGGGGCCCCTGCTGCTGGCGGGGGAGCCCGGTACCGGCAAGACGACGCTGGCCCGCGCGGTGCGGACGGGTGCCGTGGAGCTGGACGCGGCGCAGGTGACCGGGGCGGCGGCCCGTGAGTGGGTGCGTCGACTGGCCGTACGCCCGTTCCCGGGCCGGGCGCTCGTCCGCCATGTCGAGGCGCTGGACGCCGGCGCCGCGGCCGCGCTCGTGGCGCTGCTCGAGCAGCGGCCCTTCACGCCGCTGACCGCCACCCACACCCCGGAGGACCGTACGGGCCCGTGCACGGACCGCCTGCTGGGCCGGCTGGCGGCGCGCTCGGTGTCCGTACCGCCGCTGCGCGAGCGTCCCGAGGACCTTCCGGTGCTGCTCGCCGCCCTCAGTCCGCGCCCCGCCCCGGGCTACCCGCCGCTGACCTGGACCGCCGAGGCCCGGCGCACCCTGGAGCGGCACTCATGGCCCGGCAATGTCGCCGAGCTGGCGGTCGTCGTCCGGACGCTCGCGGAGGAGCGCAGGCTGAGCGGCCCGGTGCGCCCCGAGGAACTGCCGGACGCGGTGCGCGGTGGTGCCGGCGGACGGCGGCTGGGCAGCCTGGAGCGGGCCGAGCGGGACGCGATCCTGGAGGCGCTGCGCACCCACGGCGGCAACAAGGCGCGGGCGGCGAAGGCGCTGGGCATCGCGCGGGCGACGGTCTACCGCAAGCTGCGCAGCTACGGGATCCAAGGAATATAGTTCGAGATTCAACATGTTAGGTTGGGCGACAGGCACTGAACCCCGCAGAAGGAGCTCCCCGATGGCCACCCAGCTGGATGTCCGCCGCGCCGGCCAGCGGTTCCACACCCGCGCCGGCTGGCTCGACTCGCACCACTGCTTCTCCTTCAGCCACCACTACGACCCGAAGAACACCCACTTCGGCCTGCTCCTGGTCTCCAACGACGACGTCGTCGCCCCCGGCACCGGCTTCGACACCCACCCGCACCGGGACATGGAGATCATCACCTGGGTGCTCGACGGCGGCCTCGTCCACCAGGACTCCGAGGGCCACAACGGCGTCATCTACCCGGGCCTCGCCCAGCGGATGAGCGCGGGCACCGGCATCCTGCACAGCGAGAAGAACGACTCCTGGAAGCTGACCGGCGCCCCCGAGCACAAGGACCCGGTGCACTTCGTGCAGATGTGGGTCTTCCCCGACGAGCAGGGCATCAAGCCGGGCTACGAGCAGCTCGACATCAACGACGAGCTCGCCCGCGGCGGCTGGGTCACCGTCGCCTCCGGCATGGACCGCGACCGCGAGCAGCGCGCCATCTCCATCCGGCAGAAGCACGCCGCCCTGCAGGCCGCCCGCATGGCCCCGCAGCAGGTCCTCGCCCTGCCCACCGCCCCCTTCGTGCACCTGTACGTCGCCAAGGGAGAGGTCGCGCTGGAGGGCGCCGGGCTGCTCGCCAAGGGAGACGCCGTGCGCGTGACCGGGGCCGAGGGCCAGCGGCTCACCGCCGGTGCCGAGGGCGCCGAGGTGCTGGTCTGGGAGATGGACGCGGCCGTCACCTTCGGCTGATCACGTGGTAGACCTTGGGGCCATGACCCGTTCTCTCGCCGAGGCGCCGATCATGGTCCTCAACGGTCCCAACCTCAACCTCCTCGGTCAGCGGCAGCCCGAGATCTACGGCTCGGAGACCCTCGCCGACGTCGAGGCGCTGTGCGCCGGGACGGCGGCGAGGCACGGGGGAACGGTCGACTGCCGGCAGAGCAACCACGAGGGCCGCCTGATCGACTGGATCCACGAGGCACGCGAGCACCACGCGGGCATCGTGATCAACCCGGGCGCCTACTCCCACACCTCGGTGGCGATCCTGGACGCGCTCAACGCCTGCGACGGGCTGCCGGTGCTGGAGGTGCACATCTCCAACATCCACCGGCGTGAGGCGTTCCGGCACCACAGCTACGTCTCGGCCCGCGCCGACGGCGTCATCGCCGGCTGCGGCGTCCAGGGGTACGCCTTCGCCGTCGAGCGGATCGCCGCCCTGCTGCAGCCCGGCGTCGGCTGAACCGCCGCGCTCAGGCCTCGCCCGGCTGCCAGTCCGGCCACTCGCCGGGGTGGTCGGCCCAGTGCACCTGCTCCGGGTCCGACACGTCGATGTCAGGGAAGGCGCGCCGCACCCGCAGCTCGAACTCCTCGCGCTCCAGCTGCTCCCATCCGACACCCTGGATGTGCACCCGGCGGTAGCGGTGGTCCGATCCGAGCGGGGCGATGTCGACCCTGTGGCTTGTCTCCATGCCTCCAGGGTGCACCCGCCCCGGTGCCGCCGCAGGTCCGGTGACCACCACTTCGGCCGGGCGCAGCAGGTGCCCGCCGACCCGGTAGCCGGGCCGTACGACCGAGCCGCAGACCAGGCGGTCGGCGCCGGCGGCGCCGACCGAGCCGACCGCCTCGTGCCGTAGCGGGTCGAAGGGCTCGCCCGGCTCGCCGAAGGAGCGCAGGCCCAGCTCGGCCAGATGCGTCTCCAGCACCTCGACCACGGCGCGGAAGCCGCCCGTCACCTCGCCCAGGTCGCGTGCCCGGTCGATCGCGTCCAGCACCGGCAGCAGCCCGTGCAGCACGTTCGCAATGGCGATCTCGCGCACCGCCAGCCGGTCCCGGTGCACGCGTTTGCGGTAGTTGTCGTACTCGGCCTTGAGCCGCTGCAGGTCCGCCGTGCGTTCGACGAGCCGCGCCCGCAGCTCGCCGCCCGGGGGCGGACCGGCGCGGTTCACGCCGTGCCTCCCTCCCGCTTGTCGTCGTCGACGATCTCGGCGTCCACCACGTCCTCGTCGCCCTCCGGCGGTGCCGCGTGCGGGCTCCCCGACTGCCCCGCCGCGGAGCGGTCCGCCTGGGCCTGTGCGTACATCGCCGTGCCGATCTTCTGGGCGGAGGCGGTCAGCCGCTCCGTCGACTGGCGGATCGCAGCGGTGTCGTCGCCCTTCAGCTTCTCCTTCAGGTCCGCCGCCGCCGACTCGACCTCGGACTTCAGATCGCCGGGGACCTTGTCGGGGTTGTCCCGCAGCAGCTTCTCGGTGGAGTAGACGAGACTCTCCGCGTTGTTGCGGGTCTCGGCCTCCTCCCGGCGCCGGTGGTCCTCCTCCGCGTACTGCTCGGCCTCGCGCATCATGCGGTCGATGTCGCTCTTCGGCAGCCCCGAGCCGCCGGTCACGGTCATGCGCTGCTCCTTGCCGGTACCGAGGTCCTTGGCGGAGACGTGCATGATGCCGTTGGCGTCGATGTCGAACGAGACCTCGATCTGCGGGATGCCCCGCGGCGCCGGCGGCAGCCCGGTCAGCTCGAACACACCCAGCTTCTTGTTGTACGCGGCGATCTCCCGTTCGCCCTGGTAGACCTGGATCTGCACCGACGGCTGGTTGTCCTCGGCCGTGGTGAAGATCTCCGAGCGCTTCGTGGGAATGGTCGTGTTGCGCTCGATCAGCTTGGTCATGATGCCGCCCTTGGTCTCGATGCCGAGGGACAGCGGGGTGACGTCCAGCAGCAGGACGTCCTTGACCTCGCCCTTGAGCACACCGGCCTGCAGCGACGCGCCGATCGCCACGACCTCGTCCGGGTTGACGCCCTTGTGCGGCTCCTTGCCGGTCAGCGACTTCACCAGCTCCGTCACGGCGGGCATCCGGGTCGAGCCGCCGACAAGGATGACGTGGTCGACGTCGGCCACATTGATCCTGGCGTCCTTCACCGCCTGGTGGAACGGGCCCTTGCAGCGCTCCAGCAGGTCCGCCGTGAGCTGCTGGAACTGGGCGCGGGTGAGCTTCTCGTCCAGGTGCAGCGGGCCCTCGGCGGACGCCGTGATGTAGGGCAGGTTGATCGTCGTCTCCGTGGACGAGGACAGCTCGATCTTCGCCCGCTCGGCCGCCTCGCGCAGCCGCTGCAGCGCCATCTTGTCCTTGGACAGGTCCAGCCCGTACGCGTTCCTGAAGCGCTCCACGAGGTGGTCGACGATCCGCTGGTCCCAGTCGTCGCCGCCCAGCTCGGTGTCGCCGTTGGTGGCCTTGACCTCCACCACGCCCTCGCCGATGTCCAGCAGCGAGACGTCGAAGGTGCCGCCGCCCAGGTCGAAGACGAGGATCGTCTGGTCGTTCTCCTTGTCCAGGCCGTAAGCCAGGGCCGCGGCCGTGGGCTCGTTGATGATCCGCAGGACGTTCAGGCCGGCGATCTCCCCGGCCTCCTTGGTCGCGGTGCGCTGGACGTCGTCGAAGTACGCGGGCACCGTGATCACCGCGTCCGTCACGTCCTCGCCCAGGTACGCCTCCGCGTCCCGCTTCAGCTTCTGCAGCACCCGGGCCGAGATCTCCTGGGCCGTGTAGCGCTTGCCTTCGATGGTGCCGGACTCGGGGAACCGCCAGTCGGGGTCGCCCATGTGCCGCTTGACCGAGCGGGCGGTGCGCTCCACGTTGGTCACGGCCTGGCGCTTGGCGATCTCGCCGACGAGGACCTCGCCGCCCTTGCTGAAGGCCACCACCGAGGGCGTGGTCCGCGCGCCCTCCGTGTTGGTGATGACGCTGGGTTCACCGCCCTCCAGCGCGCAGACCACCGAGTTGGTGGTGCCGAGGTCAATACCGACCGGACGTGTCATGTCAGCTCGCCTCCTCCCCTCCAGAGTGCGACGTCGGAAGGCGGACCACCAGACGGCCTCCCGCGGTCCCCCGCCGGGCATCCGGCGGGCAATGTTCGCGGAATATTCGCGGGGCACCGGCGGTGCGCGCTGCTAGCGTCGGCGGGATGTCCTCACTGCATGCGGGAGTGATCCTCTTCCACGATCAACAACTCGCCGTACACAGCGACTTGAGCCTGCCGCGAGCGCCCGTTCCGCCGCGCGGCGACCCCGCCGCGGTCGCCCGCGCGGCAGCCCGTACCGCCCTCGGCGTCGACGTCCGGATCGACACCGCGCCCTGCCTGGAGGTGCGCGCGACCGGGGGGACCCAGCTGTACTACAGGGCCGCCGCGCCGCTGCCGCCCGGCCCCGCGCCCGCCCGGCTGCTCAGCCGGTCCGAGGCCCTGCACCTGCCGCTCGCGCCCTGGACGGCCTGGGAGGCCATCCTGCGTTCCTGGGACGGACCGCCCTGGTGGCGGGGCCGCCTCGTACTGGAGGATCCCCTCGGCCGGCCGCCCAGGCGGACCCGGGCCGGCGCCGTGATCATCCGCGACGGGCGCATGCTGCTCATCCGCTACCGCCACCGGCGCGGCGACTACTACGAGATCCCCGGCGGCGGCGTGGAACCGGGGGAGACCCCGGAGGCGGCCGTCCTGCGCGAACTCGCCGAGGAGACCGGGCTGACCGGCACCGTCGGACAGGAGATCGCCCGGGTGGACCGGGTCCACCGCGGCTCGCACCCCGGGTACTACTTCCTCGTCGAGGCGCACGGCGAGATCGGCCCGCGCTCCTCCCTCGACCTGGAGAAGGGCGCCGACCCCGCCTGGGTCCCCGTCGAGGACCTGCGGCACCTGCCGCTGTGGCCCAAGCGGCTGGGCTGGCGGATCGCCCACTGGCACCGGGAGGGCTGGCCGAAGCCGCCCGCCGAGTTCAGCGACTCGCTGCTGGACCTGCGGGTTCCCTGCGACTGGTGACCGCGGCGGAATGCCCGGGCGGCCGCGCGGCGGCGGTGGCAGGATCACCGGTATGGCACACATCACCCTGGTCCGGGGAGACATCACCGAGCAGTCCGTCGACGCCGTCGTCAACGCCGCCAACTCCTCGCTGCTCGGCGGCGGGGGTGTCGACGGCGCCATCCACCGCCGTGGCGGGCCGGAGATCCTCGAGGAGTGCCGCGCGCTGCGCGCCTCGCGGTACGGGCGCGGCCTGCCGACCGGACAGGCCGTCGCCACCACGGCCGGCCGGCTTCCGGCCCGCTGGGTGATCCACACCGTCGGTCCGGTGCACACCACGGGCGAGGACCGGTCGGACCTGCTCGCCTCCTGCCACCGGGAGGCGCTGCGGGTCGCCGACGAACTGGGCGCGCGGACGGTCGCCTTCCCGGCGATCTCCACCGGCGTCTACGGCTGGCCCATGGAGGACGCCGCCCGTATCGCCGTCGAGACGGTCCAGGGGACGGAGACGGCGGTGGAGGAGGTGTGCTTCGTCCTCTTCGACGAGGCGGCCTACGCCGCCTTCGCCGCCCGGCTCGGCTGACGGCGGCCCGGCGCGATCACCCCGACCGCGCCGGACCGCACCGCGTCCAGGACCACGCCTTCCGGGGGCGAGCAACCGCGGAACCGCAGATTCCGCCCCGATGGCGTTCCCGTTGCCGGGGGCGTACGACGGGTGGTGAGGGGCCGGACGGACCGGCCCACCGCGCCGAGGAGGCATCATGCAGCAGCCCGGAACCATGACCGCGATGAGCAAGGAAATGCAGGCCTGCGTGGACGCGTGCATGGCGTGCCACACCATGTGCGAGGAGACCATGAGCTCGTGCCTGCACATGGGCGGCGGCCAGGCCGAGATGCAGATCATGCGCGCGCTCATGGACTGCACGGAGATGACCCGCATGTGCGCGGACATGATGATGCGCCGGTCGCCGATGTCGGCCGAGATGTGCGCGATGTGCGCCAAGGCCTGCGAGATGTGCGCCGAGGCGTGTATGACCATGCCGGACAACCCGCAGATGAAGCGATGTGCCGACTCCTGTCGCCGCTGCGCCGAGACATGCCGGGCCATGGCGGGCGCGACCGCCTGAGCGCACGGGTCCGCCGCACATCCCCGGCCGCCCCTCAGGCCCCCGGTGGCCGCCGGCCGGGAGAGCGGAGGCGACCGTGGACCCTCGCGGGGTGGCGCCGCCGGTCCCCGGGCCGGCGGCGCCACCGTGACCCGTTCGGACCAGACGGCAGGGGTGACGTGGTCCGCGTCCTCAGCGCCGCAGCGCCAGCACCGTCTCGACGGTGTCCGCCGCGTCGGCCGTCTTGTCCTCGCGGTAGCGCACGACGCGGGCGAAGCGGAGCGTGACACCGGCCGGGTAGCGCGTGGAGCGCTGGAGGCCGTCGAAGGCGATCTCCACGACGAGTTCCGGCCGCACCCGTACGACCCACCCGTCGTCGCTGACGGCCAGTTCCCGCAGGCGCTCGGTCTGCCAGGCGAGCATGGCGTCGGTCAGGCCCTTGAACGTCTTGCCCAGCATCGCGAAGGTGCCGTCGGGGCGGCGGGCGCCGAGATGGAGGTTGGACAGCCTGCCGGTGCGCCGGCCGTGGCCCCACTCGGCGGCGAGGACCACCAGGTCGAGGGTGTGCACCGGCTTCACCTTGAGCCAGGCCGCCCCGCGCCGCCCGGCGCTGTACGGGGCGACGAGCGCCTTGGCGACGATCCCCTCGTGGCCGCGTTCCAGAACCTGGTCCGCGAAGTCCCGGGCCGCCTGCCGCGTGGCGGGGTCGCCGGGATCGGCGGCCACCAGCCGGCGCACCCGGCGCGGCTCGGGCGCCACCCGGGCCAGTTCGCAGTGGCGCGCGGCGGTGGACAGCTCCAGCAGATCGCGGCCGTCCACCGACAGCAGGTCGAAGAAGACCGGTGCGACGGGCAGGGTCTCGCGGGCGGCGGCGACGTCCAGGCGCGAGCCGACCCGGGAGGAGGTCTCCTGGAAGGCGCGCGGGCGGCCGTCCTCGCCGAAGGAGATGACCTCGCCGTCGAGTACGGCCTCCTCCACGGCCAACTCCAGTGCCGTGGCCACGACTTCGGGCAGCCGGCCGGTGATCTCGTCCAGGGTGCGGGTGTAGACGCGCACGTCCGCGCCCTTGCGGTGCACCTGGACGCGGATCCCGTCCAGCTTCTCCTCCAGCGCGCACGGGCCGAGCCGGTCCAGGGCCTCGTCCACGTCCTTCGCGGTCTGGGCGAGCATCGGCTGCACCGGCCGTCCCACCTCCAGCCGGAACGCCGCCAGCGCGCCGGGCCCGCCGGCCAGCAGCGCCCGCGCGACGGCCCCGAGCGAGCCGCCGAGCATCACCGCGCGGCGCACGTCCTCCGCGGGCGCCTCCGTCGCCCGGGCGAGCCCCTCGACCGCGAGCGCGTCCAGCGCCCCCTGCCGCAGTTCCCCGCCGATCAGCCCCAGCAGGAAGGCCTGTTCCTCCTCCGTGGCCGCCTCCATCAGCTCCGCCACCAGCCGTTTGCGCGTCGCCGCCGCCCCCTTGCCGGTCACCGCCGCGATGCGGTCCAGCGCCTCGTGCACCTCGCGTACGGTCAGCCGGGGCGCCGTGGCGGGCTCCCGCCGCTCCCGCAGGGTGCTCCAGCCGACCCCGGTACGCCGCTGGGGGAGCCGTCCCGCCAGATACGTGATCACCACGGGCGCCTCCTCGGGCTCCGCGGTGCGCAGCAGCCGCGCCAGCGCCGCCACCTTCTCCGACCGGGCGGACGTGGCCGCGATCTCCCGGGACGTACGTGCGAGCTCCGCGAGCAACATGGCTCCATCGTGGACCGGCCGCGCCGCGGACGCACCCGTCCCGCGGGGTCAGGACGGGGGCCTGCCGCCCGTCATCCGGCGGCGCTGGACGAGCCGGGAGATGTCGCTGCCCGTCACGATGCCCACGGGACGGCCGCCGTCGACGACGATGACGCGGACGCCCCCGGGGCCGGGGCGGAGACGGTCCAGGGCGTCGTTCACGGGTTCGTCCGGGGTGCCGGTCGTGCACTGGGACAGGGGTACGGCGACGTCGCGGACCCGGACGTCGGTGCGGCGCTCGACGGGCACCGACGTGAGCCGCCGCAGGTACACCACCCCGCTGAGGCGGCCGTCGAAATCGAGCAGGGGCAGGACGGAATGGCGGGAGCCCACCGCGACCTCGTCGATGAAACGGTCGACGGACAGCCAGTCGGGGCCGGTGACGACCGGGGCGGACATGGCGTCGCCGAGCCGCACGCCGCGCAGGGCGGAGTTGATGACCGCGCGCTGGCGCTCGGCGCCCGCCGTGAGGGCCATGAACAGCCCGACCAGGGCCAGCCACAGGCCGCTCGGCACCCCGCGGGCGAAGGCGAGCCAGCCGCCGACCACGAAGAGGAACCCGAGGATCTGCCCACCGCGCCCGGCCGCCTGGTCGGCGCGGTCGCGGTCCCCGGTCCGCCACCACAGCAGCGCCTGCAGCACCCGCCCGCCGTCCAGGGGCGCCGCGGGCAGCAGATTGAAGACGCCGAGCAGCAGGTTCGCCCAGCCCAGCCAGACCAGCAGGGCCGCCGGTACCGAGCGGTGGGCGGCCGCGTCCACGCCGATGCCCGCGCCGAGCGCCGCGCCGCCGATCACCAGACTGGTCAGTGGACCGCTGACCGCCACGAGGAAGGCCGCGCCCGCCGAGCCGGGCCGTCCCATGCGTGTCATACCGCCCATGGCCCACAAGGTGACGTCCTCGACGGACAGATGCTCGTGCCGTGCCGTCGCCGCGTGGGCGACCTCGTGCGCGAGCAGGCTCGCCATCAGCAGGATCGCGCCCGCCGCGGCCGCGACCGTGTAGACGGCCGCCGACAGCCCCGGGATCCACGCGGGCAGGGTCACCCGGCCGAGTCCCCACGCGAGCAGCACGACGAGGACGGGGACGCTCCAGTGCATCCGCAGCGGCACCCCGAACACCCGTCCGACCTGGACCGAACCGTTCATGACTCCTCTCTCCAGTGTCACCCCGCGCGGGCCGGTGTCACCCCTTCCGGGCCGCGCCGAGACGGTGCTCCCGGGGGCTGACGCCCCGTACCCGCTTGAAGGCCGCGCTCAGCGCGAAGGGGCTGCCGTAGCCCACCCGGCGGGCGACCGCCCCGAGCGTGGCGTCCGGCTCGCGCAGCAGATCCGCGGCGAGTGCCAGCCGCCAGCCGGTCAGGTACGCCATCGGCGGCTCGCCCACCAGCTCTCCGAAGCGGCGGGCCAGCGCCGCCCGCGACACGCCCGCCTCGGCGGCGAGCCCCGCCACCGTCCACGGGTGGGCCGGGTTGTTCTGCAGCAGCCGCAGCGCGCGGCCCACCACGGGGTCGGCGAACGCCCGGTACCAGGCGGGGGCCGCTTCACCGCGCCGCGCGAACCAGGTCCGCAGTACGGAGATCAGCACCAGGTCCAGCAGCCGGTCCAGCACCGCCTCCTGCCCCGGTTCGTCCTTGACGATCTCCTCGGCCAGCAGTGCCGGCAGGGGGCTCTCCCAGTCCTCCGCCGGGAGCACGAGCAGCGGGGGCAGCGCGTCCAGCAGGCGCCGGCCGACCTCGCCGCCCACCCGGTAGGTGCCGACCAGCATGACGTCCGGCCCCTGGGCCCGGTTGCCCCACGTCCGCACCCCCAGCGCCATCACCTCGGCCAGGTCGTGCCCGTCCGCGGTGCGGCACACCTCGCCGGGGAGGATCCACGCCTGCGGCGGGGTCGAGGGGAGGTCGGCGACCGTGTACGGAGCGGGGCCGCGCGCGACGGCGACGTCCCCGGGGCGCAGCCGCACCGGTGCCCCGTCCTCGGGCAGGAGCCACGCCCCGCCGCGTGCGACCGTCATGACGCACAGCGGCGCCCGGTCCTCGATCCGTACCGACCACGGCGGCTCCATGACCGTGCGCAGCAGGAACGCACCCCGCGCGCGGGGTCCGTCGAGCAGACCCGTGAGTGCGTCCATGCCGTCCAGCGTAGACGCTCGCGTATGGGGTCGTGCCGATCAGCCATGGTCCGTCTCGTATCGTGAGCCTTGACTGGAGCCATGACGACGTCAAGCGGGTGCTGGGGCGCGGGCCGCGCGACTTCGGCGACTTCGCGCGCGGGGCGGCCGCGGCGGGGGAGTGGCGGGCGCGAGCCGGCGGGTCCCCGCCCGCCCCGCCCGGGGCGCGCACGGGGCGGGGCGGGAGATGCGCGGCATGGCGGCGTGCGTCACTTCAGGTGACTGTCCGGATCTTGTGCGTCACTTCCGCGCCACTGGCGACGGAGCTCGGCCATTCCTGTGGGAAACCTGTGGGGATTCTGTACGCGAACGGTGACGCGTGATGTCGTGTACGCGACATCGGAACGGGGTGCACGACCCGGTGTCGCCGATCCCTCAACGACCTGAAGGGAATCCCCCCCATGACGTTACGTGCGATAGCCGTGAGCGGTGTGGCGGCCGCCTCGCTGCTCGGCTCGCAGGCCTGGGAGCCGGGAGGCGCCACCCCGCCTCCGCCGGACCGGATCGTGATCGCCGTCGCGACCGTCAACGGTTCGGGCTGCCCGGCCGGCACGGCCGCCGTCGCCGTCTCCCCGGACAACGAGGCCTTCACCGTCACGTACAGCGCCTACATCGCCCAGGTGGGGCTCGGCTCCAGGCCGACCGACTTCCGCAAGAACTGCCAGCTCAACCTCAACGTGCACGTGCCGCAGGGCTTCACCTACGCGATCGCCGCCGCCGACTACCGCGGCTTCGCGCACCTGGAGCGGGGCGCCACCGGCGTGGAGAAGGCCAGTTACTACTTCCAGGGCTCGCCCGAGACGAACGCCATCAGCCACACCTTCCGGGGCGCGCTCGACGACAACTGGCAGGCGACCGACAGCGTCGACGTCGCCGCGCTGGTCTGGGCGCCCTGCGGCGAACTGCGCAACTTCAACATCAACACCGAACTGCGGGTCAGCGCCGGCAGCTCGGACCCGTCGCGGACCACGAGCTTCATGACTATGGACTCCACCGACGGCAGCATCAAGACCACCTACCACCTCGCGTGGAAGGAGTGCCCCGGCGCATAGCGTCCCGGGGCCCGGACCGGGCCCCGCGGTCCGGTCCGGGACCAACCCAGCGTGGAGGACATTGAGTTGACCCCCGGGCGGGCTTCCCGGAAGGCTGGGGCCCCGTAGCCGGCGGACAGGGGGGAGCACGCATGGGCGGCGGGGACGCGGTGGTGATCGGCGGCGGCCTGGCGGGGATGCTGGCGGTACGGGCGCTGCTGGGGCACGCGGAGCGGATCACGGTGGTCGAGCGGGACCGCTACCCGGACGGCCCCGGATTCCGCAAGGGCGTGCCGCAGGCCCGGCATCTGCACATCTTCCTCACCGCGGGACAGGAGGCCCTAGACGAACTGCTCCCCGGCACCGTCGCGGAGCTCGCTGCGGCCGGCGCCCGCACGCTGGAAGTCCCCCGCGACCTGCTCACCTGCGGGGCGACGGGCTGGCAGATCCGCTTCCACGAGGGCCGCCACCGGTTCGTGAGCTGCACCCGGCCCCTGCTCGACCACGTCGTGCGCCGCCGTGTCCTCGCCGCGGCCGTCGCTTCCGGCACCGAGGTGGAGGTGCTGGAGGCCACCGAGGCCGTCGCGCTCCTGGGCTCCGCGGAACGGGTCACCGGCGTCCGCGTGCGGACCCGCGGCGAGCGGCGCGAGGAGCGGGAGATCCCCGCCGCGCTCGTGGTGGACGCCGCCGGGCGCGCGTCGAGGGCGCCGCGCTGGCTGCGGGATCTGGGCCGGCCCGCGCCGCGCGAGGAGACCGTCGACGCGAGGCTGCAGTACGCCACGCGTGTGCTGCGGCTGGCGGAGCCGCCCGACGCCGGGGTCTACATCCCCTACCGCAGGGACAACTTCGCCGGCGGCGGGCTGCTGCCGGTCGAGGACGGCACCTGGCTGCTGACGGTCTCGGGGATCGGCGGGCTGGAAGCGCCTTCCGGCGAGGCGGAGTTCGCCGAATTCACCGCCCGGCTGGTGCATCCGTACATCCACGAACTGGTCAGGAAGGCCGAGCCGCTCTCCCCGGTCCACGGCTTCCGTGAGACGTCCAACCGCCGCCGCCATTACCACGCGCCGCAGGGCGTCCCCGAGGGCTTCGTCGCGACCGGCGACGCGGTGTGCTCCTTCAACCCGGTGTACGGGCAGGGCATGACGGTCGCCGTCCTCGGCGCGCTCGCCCTGGGCCGCGTCCTGGACGAGCGGGGCGGCCTTCGGCCCGGCCTCGCGGCGGCCGCGCAGCGCGCCGTGGCCCGCGCCGCCGAGGCCGCGTGGATGATGGCGGCCGGGGCGGACCGCCCGTACGCCGAGGCCGGGAGGGCCACCTCCCCGGGCCTGTCCGAGCGCGTGCAGGGCTGGTACTTCGAGCGGCTGCTGGCCCGGGCCGCCGTCGACCCCGTCGTGGGCGCGGTCTACCGCGACGTCGTCACCCTCACCGCGCCGCCGACGCGGATGTTCTCCCCGGTCGTGGCGCTGCGCACGGTGCTGCTGCCGCGCCGTCCCGCGCTCGCCGACCCGCCGCCGGCGGTCACCGCGCTCACGGGGCGGTGATGGCGTCCGCCACCCGTGCGGGCTCGTCGACCTGCACGTAGTGGCCGGCCCCGGTCAGCAGGCGCAGTTCGCTGTGCGGGAAGATCACGGAGAACTGCCGGGCGACGCGGGTGTTGAGGTAGCGGTCCCGGGTGCCGAAGACCACCCGGACCGGCGGCTGGAACTCGCGCATCTCCGGGATGCGCCTCCGGCGGCTCAGCACCGCCCGCAGCAGCTCGTCGTTGAGCCGCCAGAACGCCGCACGCGCGGCGGGGAACTGCTCGTAGAGACGGGCCACGTACGGGTCGCGCACCTCGGGGTCGCGGATGAACCCGCCCACCTGCCAGGCGTAGAGCCGGCGGTCCAGGTCGGGCCTGCGCCGGACGACGGCGCGGGCGGCGGTGCGCAGCAGTGGGGTGGAGTACAGGGCGATCGCGGGCGGGCGGCGCAGGGCGGGCGTCCAGTGGTAGTAGGTGTTGAGCAGGACGAGCCGGGCCACGCGGTCCGGGTGGTCCAGCGCCCAGTCGATCGCGGGCGGCCCCGAGGCGTCGTGCGCCACCAGCACCAGGCGCCGGGCGCCGAGGCCCGCCTCCAGGGCGCCGGTGATGGCCGCCAGGTCGTCCACCTGCTGCGCGACCGTGTAGGGGTGGCCCGGCGGCTTGTCCGACCGCCCCCAGCCCAGGAAGTCGAACCGCACGACGGGCAGCCTGCCGGCCAGGTGCGGCAGCAACCGGTCGTAGAGGCGCGTGCTGTCGGGGAAACCGTGCATCAGGACCGCCGGGGTGCCCGGGCCGGGCGTGATCTCGGCATACAGCCGGTAGGGGCCGTGCGAGACGGCCAGCACCTCGGTGGGCGGAGCCATGGCGACCTCCCTCGGCTGTGTGGGGCGGGCACCTCGTTCAGCGTAACGCCGGACGTCGCGGGGGTTGTGGGAGCGCTCCCAAGGCGGTCATCATGCCCGCATGACCCCACGAGCCGTGATCCGCCCCTACCGCCCGGAGGACCGGGCCGCCCTCTACGACATCTGCGTGCGCACCGGCCACGAGGGCGGCGACGCGCGACACCTCTACGCGGACCAGGAGCTGCTGCCGGACATCTTCGCGGGGCCTTACGCCTGTCTGGAGCCCGAACTGGCGTTCGTCGTCGACGACGGGATGCGCGCCGTGGGCTACATCGTCGGCACCGCCGACACCGCCGCCTTCGTGCGGCGCTTCCGGGTCGAATGGCTGCCGCGGCTGGAGCACCGCCACCCGAAGCCGTCGGGGCCCCTGGTCACGGCGGACGACGTGATGGCGGACCTCCTGCACCGGCCGGAGCGGATGATCGTGCCGGAACTCGCCGCGTACCCCGCGCACTTGCACATCGACCTGCTGCCTGACCATCAACGCCGGGGATACGGGCGCGAGCTGATGGAGCGTTTCCTCGCGGCCCTCTCCGGCCAGGGCGTCGGCGCCGTCCACCTCGGCATGGTGACCGCCAACACCGCGGCCCGGGCCTTCTACGACCGCGTGGGCTTCCACGAGCTCCCGGTTCCGGACCCAGGCCCCCTCACATACCTCGGACGCGAGACGTCGGCGATGGCGCTGTGAGCTGCGCGGCGCCGGTGGGGCGGATGCGACCGGGGCTCCGTACGCGCACTAGAAAGCGCTTGCCGCCCGGCGGTAGGGTCCACCACGGCGCCACACCGCGCCCCGCTCCCGGAAAGGCCGAACGCGACTCGTGACCCGAACCGCGCCCACGCCCCCGCACCCCTTCACCCTGCCGCCCGAGGACCGGGAGCTCAGCCCGTACACCGGGTGGACACGCGCCCACTGGGAGGCGGTCGCCGACGGGCTGCTCGCCGCCGTCGCCCCGCACGCCACGCCCGGCGGGGCGCTGTACCACCTCCCGGGCGACCGGCACAGCCAGTCGGGCGCCCGCTCGGACGGACTGGAGGGGTACGCCAGGACCTTCCTGCTCGCCGCGATCCGCTTGGCGGGCGCGGGCGGTGACGACCCGTCGGGGCTGCTGCAGCGGTACGCCGACGGCCTGGCCGCGGGCACCGCGCGCCCCGGCGGCGACGGGCCGGAGGACTGGCCGGTCGTGGCCGACCGCACACAGCCGCTGGTCGAGGCCGCGTCCATCGCCATCGGACTGCGCCTGACCCGCCCCTTGCTGTGGGACCGGCTCGACGAGCCCGTCCGCGAACGCGCCGGAGCCTGGCTCTCCCGGGCGGCCGCCGCGCGGGCCTGGCCCAACAACTGGGAGATGTTCCCCGCCACCGTCGGCGGCTTCCTCGGCGACCGTGAGGCCGTCGCCCGCGGCCTGCAGCGGATCGAGCGCTGGTACGTCGGCGACGGCTGGTACACCGACGGCGACCTGCGCGCTTTTGACCACTACAACGGATGGGCCCTGCACCTCTACCCCGTGCTGGAGGCCTGGTTCTCCGGCGACGCCGACCTGCTGGACCGCTACGGCGAGCGGCTGCGGGTCCATCTCGCCGACTACGCCCGCCTCTTCGGCGCCGACGGCTCGCCCGTCCACCAGGGCCGCTCGCTCACCTACCGCGTGGCCACCGCCGCACCCCTGTGGCTCGGCGCCCTCACCGGCCACACCCCGCTCGGTCCCGGCACCACGCGGCGCCTGGCCTCCGGCGCCCTGCGGCACTTCCTCGACCGCGGCGCGGCAGGCCCCGACGGGCTGCTCTCGCTCGGCTGGCACGGCCCGTACGAGGGCGTGCTGCAGGACTACTCCGGGCCCGCCTCCCCGTACTGGGCGAGCAAGGGATTCCTCGGTCTCCTGCTGCCGCCCGGCCACGAGGTGTGGACGGCGCCCGAGGAACCGGCCCCCGCCGAACGCGCCGACGCCCTCACCGCGCTGCCCGCGCCCAACTGGCTGATCCAGTCGACCGCCGCGGACGGCGTCGTACGCCTGCACAACCACGGCAGCGAGGACACCCGCTACGCACCCCACTACGCACGCCTCGCCTACTCCACCGCCACCGCGCCCCTGACCGGGGACGCGCCCGACAACCACTTCGGCCTGCTGGACGCCGGGGGCGGCGTCACCGCCCGCACGGGGCTGACCCCGCTCGGCGCCGGCGAGGGCTGGGCCGCCTCGCGCTCCCACGCCGGCGACCGGGTACGGATCGTGAGCCTCGTCCTGGCCCGGGGCGCCGCCGAGATCCGCGTGCACCTGGTCAGCGGCGCGCCCGCCGGCACCCCCGTCCGGCAGACCGGCTGGCCCGCGGGCGAGGGCCTGCGCTCCGAACTGCTGCCGCTGCACGGGCTCTCCGCCGCCCCCGGCCTGCCGCCCGCCCCGACCGCGTGCGCCGGGCACGCCGTCACGCCCGTCCTGACCGGCGAGACCACCGAACACGGAGGCAGCCGCGGCGACCTCTTCCTCTGCGCCGCCCGGCTGACCGGAACCGCGGAGCCGGGACCGCTGCTCACCCTCGCCGAGACCGAGGTGATCGTGTCGCATGCGGGCGGGCACGAGGTGACCGTCACCTGGGCCGACGGCGCGACACACCGGGCCTGGCTCACACCCGCGGACGCGGTCGTGGAATCCTCGCTCCCGGACGCTCGTTGAGGCTGCCATGAGTGACAAAGACCTCCTTCGACTGCTCGCCGACACCAACGGGGGCGTGCTGGTCACCATCAAGCGCGACGGGCGCCCCCAGCTGTCCAACGTCAACCACCACTTCGACCCGGACACGCGGATCCTGCGGGTCTCCCTCACCGACGACCGCGCCAAGACCCGCAACCTGCGGCGCGACCCCCGGGCGAGCTACCACGTCACCACACCGGACCGCTGGGCCTGGACCGTCGCCGAGGGCACCGCGGAGCTCACCCCCGTCGCGGCGGACCGGAACGACGCGACCGTCGAGGAGCTGATCGACCTCTTCCGCGCCGTGCAGGGCGAGCACCAGGACTGGGACGACTACCGCCGCGCCATGGTCGAGGACAAGCGCCTCGTGCTGAAGCTCCACGTCGAGCGCGCCTACGGCCAGCCCCGCTCCGGTTCATAGCGCCCCCCGGAAGCCGTCCCGGTGGCTTCCGCCGCCGCGCGTCCCCGAGGGGGCGGGCGGCGGCCGGCCGGCGCCGGTGGCACCATCGTGAAAGGAGGCAACGATCCGCCCGACCGGACGGAATTCCCGGTCAGCCCGTCCCACCGGTCCACGGCGGCCGTCGCCGGGCCCTTGGCGGCCGATCTCACAAAGGGGCGCGGAACCGGAATGACAGGTGTAGGAGTTGTCGCTGTACATACTGGTTCTGCCGGGGCCGGACGGCTCACGGCACGTTCGTGACCGCCGATCAACGGGAGGTGCCGTGTCCGGCTCCAGTCCGAAGCGTTCCCCGCTCTCCACTCTCATCCCCGCCTTCGGGGACAACCCGTACGGGGAGAGGATGGAGCGCATCCGGCGGTCGCCGAACTTCGCCGACGGGGTCTTCACCAACCCCGTGGGCGCCCGCACGGTGCCCTCCGGGTCGATGCTGAGGTTCGCCCGGACGTACTTCCGCAAGGAGGAGCGGGTCCGCAGGGCCCCCGCCGGGGACATCCCGCTGCACGGCACCACCCTCGCCGACCTCGCCGCGCCGCCCGCCTCGGGTCTGCGGCTCACCTGGATGGGCCACTCCACCGTCCTCACCGAGATCGACGGGCGGCGCGTGCTCTTCGACCCCGTCTGGGGCGAGCGCTGCTCCCCCTTCTCCTTCGTCGGCCCCAAGCGCCTCCACGAGCCGCCGGTACCGCTGAAGGAACTGGGCGAGGCCGACGCGATCGTGATCTCCCACGACCACTACGACCACCTCGACATGCCCACGATCAAGGCGCTCGCCGGGACCGGCACCCGCTTCGTCGTGCCGCTGGGCGTCGGCGCCCACCTCGAGCGGTGGGGCGTCCCGGTGGACCGCATGACCGAGCTGGACTGGCACGAGTCCACACAGGTCGCCGGGCTCACCCTCACGGCGACCCCCGCGCGGCACTTCTGCGGCCGGGCGATCCGCAACACGCAGCACACCCTCTGGGCGTCCTGGGTCGTCTCCGGGCCCGAGCACCGGGTCTACCACAGCGGCGACACGGGATACTTCCCCGGCTTCGCCGAGATCGGGGCGTCGTACGGGCCGTTCGACGCCACCATGGTGCAGATCGGTGCGTACAGCGACTTCTGGCCCGACATCCACATGACCCCCGAGGAGGGCGTCCGCGCCCACCAGGACCTGCGCGGGGGGCTGATGCTCCCGATCCACTGGGGCACGTTCAACCTGGCCCCGCACCCGTGGGAGGAGCCCGCCGAGGGCACGGTCGCCGCGGCGCGCGCCGTGGGGGCCAAGGTCGCGGTTCCGCGACCCGGCGAGCCTTTCGAGCCCGCGGCCGGGCTCCCGCTCGACCCCTGGTGGCGGGCGATCGCGCACGGGGCCTCCGCGCGCACCTGGCCCGCCCTCAGCGACGACGCGCGGCCGGCCGCGCCGCAGCCGGACAGCGCGCCGGCGTAGTGCGCGGTGCCGCGAGGGGGCGGGTGCGTATCCCGCCCCCTCGCGGCGCCAGCCGTCGCCCGCCGACCGCGTGAGCCAGGCCGCCGCCGCCAGGCTCGCCGCCGACAGGACGAGCCGCAGCAGGGGGACGTCACGTCACCGACCGTCAGCGAGGGTGGTGAAGGTGAAGCCGGAGGAGACGGGGGCGGCCTCCAGCCGGTACCGCGGCAGCACGCCCGGCCCGCAGGACTGGCTGCCGATCCCGTGCTGGGCGTGGTCGAGATCCACCCGCAGCGTGTCACCGGGCACCAGGTCGGGCGTGTGGCCGGCGGCGTCAAGTCCCTCGCTCGTCCAGTGCCGCGCGGTGAGCCGGAAGGGCGGGGCGCCCTCGATCGCCGGCCCGGTCCCGCCCTCGCGGCGCAGCCGCACCCAGCGGATGTCGGCGCGGGTGAAAAGTCGTGCCAGGGATCAGCCGCCCACGATCCGGCGGGCGAGCGCCTCGACGTCCACCGGGCGTGTCGTGTCCACCCGGTGCACGCTGCCCAGGCCCAGCGGCTCGGCCATCTCGGTCCAGAACCGCCACTCCTCCTCGGGGAAGCGCGCGCCCTCCGTGTGCACCGGATGCCGCGCCGACGCCCGCTCCCGGAACCTGCGCCGCGCGGTGTCCGCCGGCACGGCGCACCACACCTCGTGGACCTCGGACGCGCCCGCCCGCGCCAGCCCCGTGGCCACCACGGGCCGCATGTGCGCCAGCCAGGGGCTCTCCAGCACCGCCCCGACCGGTGCGTCCGCCAGCAGCGTCCACAGCGTCTCGCCCGCCGCGACACCGAGCGCGCGGCTCCACTCCCGCGCGCCGCCGTCCGCCGGGCGCAGCCCGGCCAGCGCGTCGGCCAGCGTCTCCTTCACAGAGTCCTTGCTGAACAGGGGGAGCTCCAGTTCGCGGGCGAGCATCCGGGCGAGGGTCGTCTTCCCGGCTCCGGGCAGTCCGTTGATCAGTACGGCCAACATGCCGCGACCATAGCGACGCCGCCGACGAGCTGACCGAACGCGCCGCCGAACTCGGCGACCTCGAGGAGCTGCCGCGCCTGTCGGACGCCGGCAACGCCACCGCGACCGGTCAGCTCATCGAGCCGGCCTCGGAACCGGCGGCCCGGGCGAGCTGCGGTGCCTGTCCGACGCGGCCGATGACACCGCCACCGACCAGCTGATCGAACTCGCCGCCGAGCGGGACGACATGGACGAACTGCGACGACTCGCGGGCGGGGGCAGCGTCACCGCCGCCGAGCAGCTCATGGAGCTCACGGCGGAGTGACCGCCCCCGCCGGCCGCGTGGCGGGATCCTCCGTGACGTGGATCCCCGCGAACCTGGCCCAGTTGATTCCGATGTCCCCCCAGGGCCCCGCGGGTTCCTCCCCGAGGCGGCCGGTGAACAGCGGGCGCAGGTCGGTGTCGCGTTCGGCCCAGGCCGCCGAGAACTGGCTGCGGGTGACCCGGAGGGTGGTGTTGAGCTGGGCCACGGCCGCGCGGGCGCAGTCCTCGCGCCATTCGTCGGGAGTCCAGGTGACGGAACCCGTGGGGGGCTCGGCACGCAGTGCGAGGCTCAGGAAGCAGGCGGCGTTGTAGTTGACGAGGTATCCGGCGGCGGCCCGGTTGGAGCCGCGATGCCGGGGTGCCGCACCCGCGGTGCGCGCCCCCGCGTGGTCGGCGCCGCCGGAGTGGTCGCCGCCGTTTCCGTGATCGGCGTAGAGCAGGCGGCGGATCCCCCAGTCGCGGCCGCCCCGCACCCGGCCCCAGCGCGCCCAGCCTCCGGTGACCTCGCTCGCCACGTCGCGGAACGCGCCCCGCAGGTCGTCGGGTCGCGGCGAACGGTCCTCCCGCAGCACCTCGGCCGCGTGGGCGATCCGTACGGCCCCGAGGAAGGAGCGGCGGCGGGTGCGCAACGAGGGGCGGGGCCGCTCCATGGTCCACCACTGCCGCCAGTAACGGCGTTCGCCGAGGTTGCGTCGGCCGGGGAGCCATGTGCGGGCGTAGCGGCGGGCTATGGCGCGCCGGGACAGGCGCTTCAGGAGCAGTGCCAGATGGTCGCGCGAACGGGGCTCGCCCCCCGCCGGCGGCGCCCCTTCGGCTTCCCCGCCGCGGCTCTGCTCGGCGCGGGCGATGGACAGCCGGTAGGCGGTCTCAATGTGCTCCGGCCACAGCTGGACGCAGTACGTGTAGATCTCGACGGCCTTGTCGATGTGGACGGCGCGGTCGTCCACCTCGCGGGTCTGGCCGATGAGCTCCTGGACACCGGCCTGGTGGAGCCGGACCGTGAGGTTCCCCGGGACCAGTTCCGCCGCCTTCTCGTAGTGTTCGAGGGCGTGCACGTAGTGGCCGTCCTCCTGGGCGGTGTCGCCGTTCCGCTTCGCCGCCAGCGCCTCCTCCTGCGCCTTGATGCCCATACGGTAGAAGCGGTACGAGTCCGGGTCGTCGCCCCAGCTCTCCCAGCGGGGGATGCGGTCCTGTGAGCGTGGATCCCCGAGGATCTTGACGGTGCAGTAGCAGGCGATCCGCTCGTACAGCTCCCCGTCGCTCTCGCGTGCTCCGTCGCCCCCCGCCGCGGTGGCCGCGTTCTCCATGATGGTGGCGGCCACCACCGTGTTCTTCGGCATGTACAGGATCCGTACGGAGAAGCGGGGCGGCATGTTGTCGGGCGTCAGGCAGTGCAGCATCACGTGGTACGCCCGGGGCCGGAAGAAGGCGAGGCGCTTCATCACGTCCACCCAGCCGTGCGGCGAGGAGGCGGTCTCGGGGGCCGGGTCGGGGCCGATGGTGGTGCCGCTGCCGGGAGTGAGGACACCCGGGCCGAGCGCGTCGGCGGCCATCTGCTCCGTGATGTACGCGGCCAGTTCGGCGGTCCGCGGGGACCCGTGGCTGTGACCGTGGTCCGCGCCGGCGTGGCCGTTTCCGTTGCCCCGGTGGCCGTTGCCCTGGCCGCCGAGCAGACCGCGGTCCTCGCACACCACCACCGGCAGCAGCCGGTTGCCCCGGTAGCGCAGCAGCAGCCCGGACCCCATTCGCACGAGGCCGATGAGCACGATGACCGCGAAGATGCCGAGCACCCACACGGCGGTGCCGCCGGACTGATCCCAGAAGGAGGAATCCCAGAAACCCCCGCCGCCGGCGGGCTCGGGTGCGGGCGCGGCGAATCCCATCCCCATGGCACATCCCCCCGTCAAATCCCCCTTTGTGTGCTCTTATTGATCCCCGTAACCGGAGATCGTCAAGCTCGCACGGGGTGGGGAATCGTCAACGCCTCCGCCTGGTGGGGCATTACGTGACGGAACGGATGGGTCGTGCGAGAGGGGCCCGTCAGGCGGGCGGGGCGAGCAGCGTGCCGGACTGACCCGCACGGCGCAGCGCCTCGGCGACGAATCCTCCCGGGCGGGCTCGACGGCCAGGAAGCAGAGGTCTGCCCGGCCCTCCGCCATCGCCTCGAACGACTTCCGCGCCGCGTCGAAGCAGACCGGCTCCACCGGCACGTCCAGCCGGGAGCCCACCTCACGCGCGATGTCGACCGTGACACCTCCGGGGTCCGCCGCGGTGCCCTGGGCCAGCACCGGATTGCCCAGGTTGATCGACGCCCGCAGAACTCCGGTCGGCGCCGGATCCTTCACGACGGCAGCAGGCAGGTTCTTCACGGGGCGGAGTGCAGACCGGCGTCCCGGTCGCCGGTCGGGCCCCTGCCGCCGCCCTGCCGCGCCCCTCCGGTTGCGGGCCCGCGCTTCGTCAACAGGGTGGCGGCGGCGTTGTCAGTGGCCTCGCCTAATGTTCCGGTCACTTGATCACGGCGGTGCAGGGAGGCACGCATGGGGTGGGTCACGGCGGGCGACTACGAGGTCGCCCTCGACGACGGGAAGGTCGTCTGCCGCAACGCGGCGGGCCGCCGGCTGAAGTCGGTGCCGGCCAGGCTCGCGGACGACCCGGCGGTGGTCGGGCTGCGGCAGCTCGCCGAGTGGCTGGAGCGGCATGAGCGCCAGTGCCTGGCCGACGTCGAGCGCTGGATGGTCCGTTCGCTCCCCGTGCCCCTCGCCGTGATCGGCCGCGTGTGGCCCGACCCCGCGTGGCGGGGAGCCCTGCGCGATGTGGTCGTCACCGGGGAGGACGGTCAGGTCGCCGGCTTCCTGCGGGACGCCGAGCCCGGCCGTGGCCTCGGCCTGGTCGACCTCGACGGCGACACCGTGCGCATCTCCCCCGAACTGGTCCGCATCCCGCACCCCGTGCTCCTCGACGACCTGGAGGAGCTGCGCGAGTTCGCCGTCGAGCTCGGAGTGGAGCAGAAGGCGCAGCAGCTCTTCCGCGAGGTGTGGCAGCGCCCCGCCGGCCTCGACGCCGAGGGCACGCTCGTCGAGGAGTACACGGGCGGCACCTTCAAGGAGCTGCGCTTCCTCCACGGCCGTGCCACCTCCCTCGGGTACCGGGTGCGCGGTGGGCACTCCGTCTGCCCGGTGCTGGAGGACGGCCGGGCCGTCGAGGCCCGCATCTGGATCGGCGACTACGACGGCTGGAGCGAGACCGAGACCGGACCCCTGTCCTGGACCGACACCGCGGGGCGCGCCCTGAAGCTCGGTCAGGTCGGCCCGGTCGCCTGGTCGGAGGGCATGCGCATGGCGGCCGCGCTGTACGCGGGACGCGACATCGAGGACGAGGAGAAGGCGGCATGACCATGTACGACAGGGCCGCCACGGCCACCACGGCCGCACTGCTCGACGCGGGCGCCGTGCTGCCGCCCGGCACCACCACGCGCGAGGACGCCGACACCCTCACCGTCCGCGCCTACACCCACCCCGTGCTCGACGACCGGCAGGTCGTACGGCTCGTCCCCGGCACCCTCGGCGCGGCCGAGGACCTCGCCCTGGAGTTCCTGGGCCTGACCCGTGAGGCCGAGGCGCCCGAGGTGGGCCAGGTGCGCCGGGAGACCCTCGGCTTCCCCGCCTGGGCCCTGGTCAACGACCCGGCCAACGGCCACCACGCGCTCGCCCTGGTCAAGGACATCGAACGCCTCGCCCGGATGGCCAAGTCCCGTGCCGGAGCAGCCAAGGACGGCTTCGACGCGCTCGCCGAGCGTCTCGGCCGTGCCGTGCCGCACTTCCTGCCCACCTTCCACGAGCAGGCGGCCCGCGTCTTCCTGCAGCACGAGAACACCACCTACGCCGCCGCGTTCTTCGGCAAGGCCCGCGCCGCCGAACGCGTCCACGGCCTGACCGTCGACGAGGACCGGCAGCGCGCCGTCTTCCTGGAGTTCGCCTTCGCCGGCGCGCTCACCGTCAAGGCCCTCAAGGAGCACGTCAAGGACCTTGCCCGGCGGCTGGATCCGGCCGAGGCCTGGCGGCAGTTCCGGCAGCTGACCGTGGAGCGCTGCGCCGCCGGGATGCCCCCGTACGCCTCCCTGCCGCAGGACGCCAGGAGCCTGCTCAAGGCCGCCGGCCTGAACCGGGTCACCGAGGAATGCGCCTTCGTCGCCGACCTCGTGGCCTCGCCCGCCGTCGTCCGCGCACCCGGCTCCTTCTGGACCGCCTACCGCGCCACCCTCGCCGTCCTCGCCGAGCGCGAACCGGCCGTGCGGGCACGACTGCTGGAGATCATGCCGGCCGGGCTCGGCCGCGACGCCGAGGGCGACGAGCTCTGGCTCGCCCTGCTCGCCGAGACCGGCGCCGACACCCTGCTCACCGGTGAGGCGGGCGAGGACGCCGAGGCCGTCGACGCCGCGGACTGGCTCAGCCGCTGGTCCTCCCACCGCAAGCACGGCTCCGCGAGCTCCGACCGCTCCCCGGCCACCCTCGACCTCGTCGCCCGCATGGCACCGCGCCTTCGGGCCGACGGCCGTCCCGTCGACCTCTTCGCGGGCCGCTGGCACGCCGGCGCCGAACTCGACCTGCTCGACCTGTGCGCCGCGGAGCGCGTGCCGCTGGCCGTGCCCGCCGAGGACGTCGCCGTACACCTGCCGCTCCACCGCTGGCTGAGCTCCACCGACCCTGCCCGCCGCGATCTGGCCGCCACCGCCGCCGACCCGCGCCTGCGGCTCCTGCTGCACAAGGCGATCGGCAACCTCGGCGAGGACCGGGGCCTGCCCGACGTGCTGGAGGCCCTGGCGGCCCACCCGGTGCTCGCCGCCGTCCTGCGCGAGTGGCTGGACGAGGCCGCCGGCCGGTTCGTCCGTGCCGCGGGCCTTCCCGCCGCCCGTACCGCCGTCGGCCGGCTGCGCCCCTTCCGCTCCGTCGCGGCCCGGGTCAACCCGGCGGCCGTGGCTCGCGTCGCCGGACACGAGATCGCGCCGCTGCTCGGCCGTACGCTCCGCGAGGGCATCCTCGACGAGCTGGGGTGGCCCGCCCTCGACGAGGGCCTGCGGCTGCTCGACGCGGCGGTCGCCAAGAACAAGGACAACACCCTGATCGTCGCCGAGGCCTGGCCCGCGCTGATCCTCGCCCGCGGGGACAAGGCCGTCGTCGTCGGTCCCGACAAGGTGCTCCTCGACCACGACCTGCGCATCCCCGCCGGACTCGACCGCTGGAACCGCCCCCACTTCCGCTGGGCCGACGGCGAACTCCTCGTGATGTGGCGGCAGGACGGCAAGCAGTCCGGCTACTGGTCCGCCCGCCCCTCCGAGGTGTTCACCCTCGGCGGCGAGCAGCTTCCGCACTGGTGGCACGGCCAGGTCGCCGCCCCGTCGATCCCGCTGCCCGGCGGCGGCCGTGCCACCGGCGGCCGCACCCTGCACGCCGGTGACACCGTCCTGCCGCCCAGCCGCCCGGTCCTGAGCGACGGCACGTCCCACTGGCGCCAGGGCAAGCAGGGCCGCCACCAGGTCTGGATGGAGTACGACCCGGCCACCGGGACCCACGGCCGCGCCTCGCTGCCGGCCTTCCTGCGCTCCGGCATCCTCGACGGCGCCCGGCTGAGCCAGGACGAGTGCGAGGTACTGCCGCTGCAGCCCGGGCTCGAACAGAGCCCGTTCGGCACCGACGGCACCGTCCTGGGCCGCTGGGTCCGCGTCGAGGGCGAGGGCGCCGAATCCCGCACCACCGCCGGCACACCCGACGGCCGCACCGTCGTCTTCCCCACCAGGAAGTGGCGGTGGACGCGGAGCATCCCGCTCGGCGCGCTGCGCCTCCCGGGGGGTGCCGAGCCCGTCGCCGCGCTCCTCCACCAGAAGGTCTCGCTGTACGCGGCCGGTGACGCCACCTGCGACGACGAGCTCGGCAGCGTGCCGCTCGCCGAGCAGGGCGGCGAGTTCGCCGCCGGCACCCGGTTCGTCCCGCCGCTCGCGTACTGGCACGCGCTGCGTCCGCGCGACGAGCGGGCCTCGGCCGTGCTGCGCGCCCTCACCGACGAGCAGGCCACCGAGCTGCTGCGCGCCACCGCAGAGGCCCTGGCCGAACACCAGGCGCAACGTCAGGCGGCCACCGGCAAGGAGTACACCGGCCCGACCGCCGAAGCCGCCGCGCGGGCCGCCGTCGCCGCCGCCCTCCCGGCCCTCACCGACGAGCGGCTCCTGATCGGCGTCACCGCCATCGTCCGGGGAACGCTCCGCCACGCGGAGTCCGTCGCCTCCTTCGTCGCGCCCCCGGCCGAGCGGCCCCGGCAGTCGCTGCGGCGCAGCGAGGGCATGTTCGCCGACTACAAGCCGCAGCACGGCGACGACACCACCCTGCGGTCCGCGACGGAGGGCATCGCCGACCAACGCAGCCATTCGTGGTGGGGCGGAGGCCCGCAGTGGAGCGTGCTGCGCCAGATCCGCGCGGTCAACCACGTCCTGTCCGGCAAGGAGGCCGACGGCAAGCCGCTGCCGGACCGGGCCAAGCTCGGCGCGCCGGGCGCCGGCTGGCGCAGCGAGGAGCACACCGTCCCCGGCATCGGCATGGTGTGGTTGTCCGTCCTCGCCGTGCTGCGCCCACTGGCATACCGCGCCGCGTCGCCCGTCACCGGTGGCACGACACGAGAAGGACTCCTCCTGCTCTTCGACGCGATCACCGAGGGCCCGCTGGCCGTGCCGGGGGCCGGCCTCCGCGAGATCGTCCTCGGTGAGAAGCACGACAAGCAGCAGCGTGCGGGCCAGGTTCTGCGCAAGGACGGGCGCACCGTCGTGATCCTCGGCTGCCGGAACGTCGACGGCGATCGCAACCGCGTGAACTGGCTGGCCCTCGACCACGACCCCACCGGGGCGTTCGGCGCCGTCGCCCACTTCACCCTGGAGGTGGAGACCGACCGCGCCCCCGCCTTTTCCGCCGAACGGCTCGCCGCCGTCGCCCGTCTCATCCGCGACAGGGGCGCCGCGCCCTGGCGCCCCGAGGCCCCCGCCGTCCTGGCCGCGGCAACCGGCGGTGGCCTCGGCCCCGTCCAGGCGGCCCTGCTGCTCGCCGGGCGGCCGCAGGAACCGGGTGCCGAAGCGCTGGCCCTCATGGACCTGAAGGTCAGTCAGAAAAACCTCGGCAACGGCCTGCTGAGCTCACTCTCCCAGCAGGACCACGCCGCCGTCGTCGGGGCCCTGCTCCCCGACGATCCCGCCGTTCTGTGGAGCAGCGGCCCCGACACGACCGCCGCCGGCCGCATCTGGGACGAACGCCTCGGCTCCGTGGTCCGCCTGCCGGAGGACGTCGCCGCGGAACTCGCGGGAGTGCCGACCGCGTCCGCCGAGGCCGTGCTCAACCCCACCCGCACTCCCTGGCTGAGCCGCACCACGGTGCAGCGACCGGACAAGGACGGCGGCCTCGTTCCCGCCGATCCCTCGGCGCTGCCCGGACGGTACGACATCTCCCGTTCCGTCGCCGTGCTCGCCGGTCTCGCCTACGGGCTGCCGTACGGGCACCCGCTGCGCGCCGCCCTGCCGGAGGGCCTGGCGGCCCTCCGGCGGCGCGTCGCCGACCCCGGCCTCCTCCTCGACCTCGACGTCGCGTGGACGGAGAAGGGCGGCCCCACCGCCGTCCAGATCCGCAAAGCGCACGGGCTGCCCGCCACCGGCGGCGCCGACGCCCACGGCCTGACCCATGTGGGCGACGCGCTGGTCCTCCGCCCCTGGTACGGCGACACCGAGACCGTGCTCGTCCGCCCCGCCGGGCTGACCGGGCCCGAGGACTCCGTCTTCGGCCTCGTCGAGGGGCTCGTCGGCGTCCAGCGCGCGGGCGGGATCCAGGCGTTGCACACCGTGTTCGGCGACGAGCTGGCCCGCGCCGTCGCGGCGGACGGCGACCCCGGCGCGGCCGTCGGGCACGCCCAGGACCCGACGTTCTCCGTGCCCGCCCTCGTCACCGAGGCCGCCGCGGCCCACGGACTGAGCGAGGACGCCGCCGCGCTCTACCTGCAACTGCTCGCCCTGCCCGACCCCACGGACCGCAATTGCGCCCGCTGGACCGGCTGGAAGCCCGCCCGCATGAAGAAGGCACGCGCCGAACTGGCCGCGACCGCCCTCGTCGTCGAGGCCAAGCGGTCCCGGGCCGGCCGCACCCTCTTCCTCCCCTGCGGCTGGCGCGAACTCAAGGCGCCCGCCCTCCCCGTGGAGACCTGGAAGGAAGGCCTCTACCCCGTCCGCGACCACGCCGCCGTCGTGCCGATGCTGCCCGTGCCCGAGCTGTTCGCCCGCGCCTGGGACCGCGTCCGGGCCGGCGACGCCCCGGCCTTCGAAGAACTCACCACCCGTGCCACCCGGAAGGGCCGCCGCCGATGACCACCACCGCTCCCGGCCCCGCCGCGCGGCAGAGCATCCCGCCCGAGGACCGCTACGCCACCGAGCTCGCCTTCCTCGCCGCCCACGACAGCGGACCGCGCCCGCCCGCCTGGCGGCTCACCCCGCGTGCCGTCGTCACCTTCGTCATGGGCAGTGACGGCCGGGCGCTGCGCCTGCCCGAGGACGCCGAGGTGCCCGAGGGCGTGCCGCGGCGCCTCGTCGTCGAGGGGAAGTTCGTCGGCGACCGCGCCCTGGTCGAACGGTGCGTCGTCACCCTCGCCGGGGAGCGCGGCCTGCTCCTCGTCGGCGAGCCCGGCACCGCCAAGTCGATGCTCTCCGAGCTGCTGTCGGCCGCGGTCTGCGGCACCAGCGGCCTGGTCGTCCAGGGCACCGCGGGCACCACCGAGGACCAGCTCAAGTACGGCTGGAACTACGCCCTGCTGCTCGCCCAGGGCCCCAGCCGGCAGGCACTCGTGCCCTCGCCGGTGCTCACCGCCATGACGCGGGGAGCGATCGCCCGCGTCGAGGAGGTCACGCGCTGCCTGCCCGAGGTACAGGACTCCCTGGTCTCCCTGCTCTCCGAACGGCGCATCGCCGTGCCCGAACTCGCCGGTGGCGAGGGCGCCCTGGCGCACGCCGCGCCCGGTTTCAACCTCATCGCCACCGCCAACCTCCGTGACAAGGGCGTCTCCGAGATGTCCGCCGCCCTCAAGCGGCGCTTCAACTTCGAGACCGTCGGCCCCATCGGCGACCTCGACGCCGAGACGGCGCTCGTGCGCAGCCAGTCCCGGGCCGCCGTCGAACGGGCCGGAGCCCCGTACCAGGTCGACGACGCCGTCCTGGAAGCCCTCGTCACCGCCTTCCGGGACCTGCGCGAGGGCCGGTCCGCCGAGGGCTGGGAGGTCGAGCGGCCCTCCACGGTGATGAGCACCGCCGAGGCCGTCGCCGTCGCAGGCGCGCTGGGCCTGGCCGCCGCGTACTTCCCCGGCGACCGCGACGTGCTCGGCCTGCTCCCCGGCCACCTCCTCGGCGTCGTGCGCAAGGACGACCCCGCCGACGCCGCCCGGCTGCTCGGCTACTGGGACGGCCCCGTACGGCGCCGCGCCGAACAGGGCTCCCCGACCTGGCGCACCCTGTGGGACCTGCGCGCCGTCCTGGAAGGCTGAGCACCGTGGCCCTCACCCCGGACGAGGCCGTCGCGGCCCTCACCGGCCCCGCGGCGCCCTACCTCGTGGGCGTACGGCACCACGCCCCGTCGCTGGCGGCCGCGCTGCCCGCCCTGCTCGACGAGGCCGAGCCGGACGTGCTGCTCGTCGAACTCCCCGGCGAGATGCAGGAGTGGCTTCCCTGGCTCGCCCATGAGGAGACCCGGGCGCCCGTCGCCCTCGCCGCCGCCCCCGGCGACGGGGGCGGCGGCCCCGCCTTCTACCCCTTCGCCGACTTCTCGCCCGAGCTCGTCGCCGTCCGCTGGGCCGCCCGGCACGACGTTCCCGTCGTCGCCTGCGACCTGCCGCTGGCCGACCGGGCGTGGGGCGCCGGACGGGCGACGGCGGCGAGGGGGGCCGGCCCCGGGCTCCACGCCGCCCTGCGCGCCCGGCTCACCGGCCGCCCCGGCGACGACCTGTGGGACCGCCTCGTCGAGGCCACCGCCCCGGGCTCACCGCCCGAGGCCCTGCGCCGCGCCGCCCTCCTGACGGGCTGGGCACTGCGTCAGGACGCGGCCGACGGCGGGGGCGTCCCCGAACTCGACCTGCGCCGCGAGCAGTGGATGCGGGCCCGTATCGCCGACGCCACCGCGGACGGCCGGCGCGCGGCCGTCGTCGTCGGCGCCTTCCACGCCCCCGCACTCGTCCCGGCCGAGGCGTGGCCCGCCGGTACCGCGCCGCTGGCCGGCCCGGAAACCCCGCCGCCACCGGCGAGCGGCGCCGCCTGGACGACCTCCCTGATCCCTTACGCGTACCCGCTGCTCGACGAACGGTCCGGCTACCCGGCCGGCATCCGCGACCCCGAGTGGCAGCACATGGTGCTCCAGGCGGCGGGCGACCCGGCGGCGACGGACGACGCGCTCACCCGCGCGGCCGTCCGCATCTGCGCCGAACTTCGCGCCCAGGGCCACCCCTCGGGCCCGGCCGACGCGCGCGAGATCAGCCGCCTCGCCGGTGACCTCGCCCGGCTCCGCGGACTGCCCGCGGCCGGCCGCGGAGAGCTGGTCGAGGCGGTGCAGACCGTGCTGGCCCAGGGAGAGCCGTACGGCCGGGGACGGGCCGTCGCGCGGGCCATGGAGCGGGTGCTGGTCGGCACCCGCGGCGGACGCCCGGCGCCGGACGCGCCCCGCAGTGGGCTCGCCCCCGCCGTCGAGGCCGAGCTCGCCGGACTGGGCCTGCCCGGCCCCGGCGCCCCGGCCGCCACGCGGGACCTGCGGCTCGACCCGCTCCGTTCCGACCTCGACCGCCGCCGCGAACTGCTGCTGCGCAGGCTGGCCGTGTGCGGCGTGCCGTACGCCGAGCCGAAGGACGTCACCGGAGCGGGCGGCACCGAGGGCCTCACCACCCGCTGGGAGGTCCGCTGGACGCCCGCCACCGCGGCCATGCTCATGGCAGCCGGGGTCCGCGGCGTCACCGCCGCCCAGGCCGCCGAGGGCGTGCTGCGTGAATGCCTCCGCCAGGAGCGGGACGAAGGCGGCCCCACAGCCGCGCAGAGCCTCACCGGCCTCGCGCTGGCCGCGGAATGCGGGCTGCCCCCGCTCGCCGGAGAACGCCTCGCGGAGACCGCCGACGTGCTCCCCGCCTCCGGCACACTCCCCGAACTCCTGGCCGGACTCGCCCTGCTGGACCGGATCCGCGCCGGGCACATCCCCGGGCTCCACCCCGAGGAGGCCCGTACCGCCGGCGCCGCCGCCGTCGCCGAGCTGCTGACCGCGGCAGCGGTCCGCCAGGTGGACGGCCTGACCGGTTCCGATGACCCCGCCGACGCGCACGCGCTGCTCGAACTCGCACACCGCGCCGACCTCCTGGGCGGCGTCCGGCTCACCGACGCCCTCGCACGGCTCGCCGCGGACGGCTCCCCGCTGATGCGCGGAGCGGCCGGAGCCGTCCGCGTCCTCCTCGGCCACGAGACGCCCGGGGCGCTCGGCGCCCGCGTCGCCTCCTGGGTCGACGCCGCGGGCGACCCCGACTCCCGGGCCGCCCTCACCGCCCGGCTGACCGGACTGCTGACCGCCGCGGGCCCGCTGCTGGAGGCCGCGTCCCCCGCGCTGGAGCCCTTGCTCGACCGGGTCGGCGATCTGCCCGACCGGGCCTTCCTGTCCCGGCTCCCCGCCCTGCGCGGCGGCTTCGACTCCCTCAGCCCGGCAGCCCGCGACCGCCTCCTCGCAGCCGTCGAGGAACGCCTGGACGCCGAGGGCATCGCCGACACCTCGGGCGTCGACCCCGTCGCGCTCGCGACCTGGACGCGCGCCGACCTCGCCGCCCGCGCGGCCCTGAACCGGCTCGCCCTCCTCCCGCCGCGCGCGCCGGCAGCGGCGGCACCCGACGGCGCGACGCCGGCCGCGGGCGAGACACCCGACGCGGCCGGGCCAGCCCTCGTCGCAGCGCGGGCGGCAGACATCGGGCCAGGCGCGGTGCGGGAGCCGGCCGCCCAGGGCCGGTCCGAGGCCCCACCGGCCGCCGCGCTCGGCACGTTCGCAGCGCCGGAATCCGGCACCGCGCCGGGTGCCGCGAAGGAGCCGGCCGCCGGCGCGGCCGACGCCGGCAACGCACCGCCCGGGCGCCGAACTGCCGCTTCCGGCGGCGCCGAGGGCTCCACGGGCCCCAGGGCGACGGCGGTCACTGCCGTGTCCGCCGACGCCGGGCCGGGAGTGCGACTGCCGGCCGCCGGGGCGGCCGGTGACCCCGGCGCGGCTCCGGAGGCCGCCGGGCGCACGCTCGCACCCGCCGACCGCTGGCGGCTCGTGCTCGGCCGGCGCGGCGACCGGCTGCCGCGCTCCGCCGCCGCACTGGCCACCGCGCTCGACGAGCTGTACGGCAACGGCCGGGGCGAGGGCAGCCGCGGCGACCTCGGCGGGCACGGCACGGGAGGCGGCGACCGCGGCGGCCGGGAGGCGCCCTACCCCGGGGTGCGGGAGTGGTCCGAGGAACTGGCGGCGCTGTTCGGGCCCGGCATCCGCGAGGAGGTGCTGGCGGCCGCGGCCGCCTCCGGCCGCAAGGACGTCGTCGCCGAACTCGACCCGGACAGCGTGCGGCCCTCCGTCGATCTGCTGCGCACCGTCCTGCAACACGCCGGCGGGCTGCCCGAGGCCCGGCTGGCCGCGCTGCGCCCGCTCGTACGACGTCTGGTCGAGGCGCTCACCCGGCAACTGGCCACCCGGTTGCGCCCCGCGCTGCACGGCACCGCCCTGCCGCGCCCCAGCCGTCGCCCCGGCGGCGGCCTCGACCTGGCCCGTACGCTGCGGGCCAACCTGGCCACCGCGCGGCGCGGCCCCGACGGCACCGTCCAAGTGATCCCGGAACGGCCGGTGTTCCGAGCCCGCGCCCAACGGGCCGCAGACTGGCGGCTGATACTCGTGACGGACGTGTCCGGGTCCATGGAGGCCTCCACCATCTGGGCCGCGCTCACCGCCTCCGTCCTGGCCGGGGTGCCCACCCTGTCCACGCACTTCCTCGCGTTCTCCACCGAGGTCATCGACCTCACCGACCACGTGCAGGACCCGCTCTCCCTCCTCCTGGAGGTCAGCGTCGGCGGCGGCACCCACATCGCCGCCGGACTGCGGCACGCCCGCGAACTGGTGACGGTGCCCTCCCGCACCCTCGTCGTGGTCGTCAGCGACTTCGAGGAGGGCTATCCGATCGGCGGCCTCCTGGCCGAGGTCCGCGCCCTGGTCGGGGCGGGCTGTCACGTGCTGGGCTGCGCCAGCCTCGACGACGCCGGGCGCCCCCGCTACTCCACCGGCGTGGCCGGGCAGCTCGTCGCCGCGGGCATGCCGGTCGCCGCCCTCAGCCCCCTCGAACTCGCCCGCTGGGTAGGGGAGAAGATCACATGAACCACCGACTCCCCCCGGTCGCGCCGGCCGTGACCGCGGAACTCGTCGAGGCGCTCCCGCCGAGGCTGCGCAAACGCCTCGACGCGGGCATCGCCAAGCTGGCGGCCCGCCCGGTCGCCGTCGACGGCGACACCGTGCGGATCGCCGTCGACGACGACACCGACCTCGAACTGCACGCGCCCGGCGGCACGGTCACCACGGCGGACGCCGTGCGCTGCGGCTGCCTGCTCGCCCCCAACTGCCTTCACCGCGCCGCCGCGGCATCGGCCGCGCCGGTCGCCGAGGCGTCGACGCGGCCTTCCGCGCAGGCACCCGGAGAGGCCCACCGGGAAGCGGCGGACGAAGCAGCAGCCGAAGCAGCAGCCGGGGCACCGGAGACGGCCACCCCCGAACAGCACGCCGCCGCCCACGCGCTGCGCACCGCGGGCGCCGCCGTCCTCGACGCGGGCGTCGACGGCTCCGGCGCCGTCGTCCAGGCCGGGCTGCTCCGGGCCGCGCACACCGCCCGTCTGAGCGGACTGCCCCGGGCTGCCGCGGCGGCGGTGTCCGTGGTCACCAGGCTGCGCGCCGCCCGCGCGGCCGACCCGGCGCACCGCCTCGCCGACCTGGCGGGCGCGCTCCGTGAACTCCTCGGCACCGCGCACCGCGTCCGGTACGCCACCGGCCCCGAACTGGCCGCCGTGCGCGGCACCGCACGCCTCCCGTACACCCCGGACGGCTCGCTGCGGCTGTACGGGCTGTTCTCCGAGCCCGTCCTGACCGCGAGCGGCTACGCGGGCGCCGTCACCTGGACCGCGGACGCCGACGGCCGGCTCTGCACCGTCTCCGACGTCGCCCCGGGCGGCCCCGGCCGCGCCACCGGCGCCGCCGACCGGGCCGTGCGCATCGGCGACACCGCCCTCACCCACCGCGAACTGTCCCGCGCGGGCCTCGCCGTCTCCGGCGCGACGGTCTCGCCCACCGGCCGTCTGGGAACGGGTGCCGGCGTCCGCGCCGTACGGGCCTCCGGCGCCGCTTGGACGGCCGAACCGCTCGACCGCCTCTGGGCGGTGCCCGTCACCGAGCAGGCCGTGCGCGCCCTCACCGGGGGCGACGGTCTGCTCTTCCTCGACGTCACCCTCACCGGTACGGTCCGCGAGGCCGGTGGCGACTGCCTGCTCGCCCGATGCGACGGACTGACCCTCAGACTCGCCGCCGCGCACGACCACCCGGCGCTGCCCCACCGCGACAACCTGCGGCTGCTCGCGGGGGTGCCGGGCACCCGCCTGCGCGTCATCGCCCGTCTCGATCCCGCCCCGCACCCCCGTGCCCTGCTGCTGGCCTGCAGCCACCCGACCGACCCCGGGGCCCGCGTCGACACCGGCCTCGACCGCCTCCAGCGCGCCGACCTCCCGCCCGCCGCCGCGACCGCGTTCGAGCCCCCGCCGGCCGCCCCCGACGAGGCGCCCCTCCATCTGCTCCTGCGCCGCGTCCACCAGGCCGCCTCCGGCGGCAGGCGCGTCCTCGCCCTGCCCACGAACGTCGGCGCCGACGCCCGGCGCCTGCGCCGCGCCGCCCTCCCGACCGCCGCCGACCTCCTCGACGACCTCCACCAGGCCGCCGCCGACCGGGGCCGCGACCCCTTCGGCCGCCTCCTCCCCGCCGACACCGACCGCTTCGCCCGTGCCTGGCTCGCCGCCGCGACCTACGCCGACGAACTCTCCCGCGCCCTGTGCGCGAGCGCCTGGGGCGCGGAGCCGTACCTCGACGCGCCGGTGTCGCCCGCCGGGGTGGTGGGAAGCCAGAGGTAGGGCCGATCCGGAGGGGGCGGTACATGACGGAGGCAGACGAGGGACCGGAAACCACGGAGACCGCCGGCGATGGCGCAGCGGGCCCGCGCGCGGGTTCGCAGAGGTTCGTCCGCGCGTTCGTGGTCGTGTATCTGATCGTGCTCAGCGCCGTGGGCGCTCTGGACCTGTTCACCGCGACCGGTCTGGACGCCCGGCTGACCGGTGCTCTCGTGTCCGCGGCGGGCGTTGCGGGCGGACTCCGGGGTAGTACTGCGCTGTTCAGGGCGGTCGCAGGCGTCGCGGCCGGGGCCGTGCTCGTGCTGGACGGCTGGCTGCTGTCCCGGATGGCCACCGGATTCACCGCACAGCCCCGTCTCGTGGTGACGCTGGCAGTCGTGTCGTCCTCTGCTGTCGCAGGTGCCGCGTTGCTGATCTCCGATTTACGGGAGGCGCTCCGGAGACGCGGCGAAGTGGCCGCGCGGCTGGGGGCGATCGTCCGGCCCACCGATCCCCAACGGACCACGCTGGTCGCCGCGGCGATCGCAGCCGCGAGCGCCGTCTTCGCGGCCGGACTGGCGCTGCCGCAGTTCTGGTACTCGGTGCGGTATCAGCCATCCACCGCGCTGCCGGTGGTCTCCATCGATCAGTCCGGGCCGGAGTGCGCGAGCATGACGGCCGGCTCGAGGTGACCGCGTCCATCGCGCTGGAGAACGCCGGAAAGTCGGGGATCAGGGTGCTGGCCTCCATGTACGAGATAACTGGTACGGCCGTGTACGTGGACCCCGGCACGGGGGCATTGGGGGGATTGGACGAAAGCCGCTGGCAGGACGCGGTCAGTCACAATGACGGGCCCGCCGCCCGGTACGGCGCTCGCGCCCAGTACGGGCAGGCAGAGTTGATCCAGTTCGGTCCCGTCGCGTGGGAGAGCGCGTGGCTCGAACCCGGCGAGTCGACCCGGGCGACGGTCGTCGCGTTCGCGCCCGCGGGCCGCTATGACCTCCTCCGGTTGACCACCGACGTCGCGGCCGCCCCTGCGGATCGCGTCCCGGTGAGCGGGGGCGTGCGGCAGATGATGCCGGCAGAGCAGTGCGGGGGCGCGACCGTACTGGCGACGCGCTTGCCCCTGGAACGGCGCAGTGCCTTGGAATGGCTGACCACCAGCGACCAAGAGTCGGTGACTGCGTGGGTAAGGGACGGCGCCGCGGAGTCCTCGCGGTGGTGGGCCGACCACCCTGGGCTTGTTGTACAACTGCAGCACCGGGGCCTGCCGTGCGCGCACTTGTTCGACGAGGGCGACGCCGGTCTGGAGGACCGCGCCAAACTGGCCTGGTCCGGCGCCGTCACCGACGCGCTGCCGCCGTCCGCGAAGAAGCCCGAATGACCCTCAGGACACGATGTCCTTCCCCCGGAACCCCCGGAACGCCAGCGCGAAGAAGACCACCGCGAAGGACAGGGACACCGAGGTGCCCTTGATCATGCCCGCCCATTCCAGCCGGGGCTGGAGCGCGTCGATCCAGGCGTACTGCCAGTGCGTCGGCAGGACGTCCCGCAGGGAGCCCAGTGCCGTGATCGCGTCCAGGATGTTGGACAGGATCGCGACGCCCACGGCCCCGCCGACCGCGCCCAGGGGGGCGTCCGTCACCGTGGACAGCCAGAAGGCGAAGCCCGCGACGGCCAGTTGGCCGACGAAGACGTACAGGGCGGCGATCGCGAGGCGTCCCGTCGCCGTGCCCGGGGGGAGGGAGCCGGCCGTGGTGAGCTCCAGGTCGCCCCAGCCGTACGCGAGCGTGCCGACGCCGAGGGCCACCGTGGGCAGCGCGAGCACGGCGGCGGCGCTGAAGGCGAGGGACACCAGCAGCTTGCTGCCCAGCAGGCGGGCGCGCGGGACCGGGGCGGCCAGCAGGTAGCGCAGGGAGGACCAGTTGGCCTCCGAGGCGATCGTGTCGCCGAAGAAGAGGGCGACCGGGATCGTCAGCAGGAAGCCGGAGGAGACGAAGAGGACCGCCAGCGAGAAGTTGACTCCGGAGGCGGTGGCCACGTCCATCATCGTCGGGCCGGAGTCCCGGCCGCCCGGCGTGCCGCCGATGGCGAAGGCGGCCCATATGATCACGGGCAGTCCGAGGACGACCGCGAACGCGACGAGCGTGCGGCGCCGCAGCAACTGCCGCACCGCCTCGACCCGCAGCGGGAGGGTGCGGCCCGGACGGTACCCCTCGGCAAGTTCCACAGTCTCCGGGGTCTCCAGGGTCTCGGTCACCGAATACCTCCGAGGATGCTCCGGCCTGCAAGCCGGGGAGGAATAGGTCCCCTGCGGAGCAGGGCAAGCAGGCCGCGTCCAAGGGCTATCGGCAGGCGCGGGCGCAGGCCGCGAAGCTGCACAAGAAGGTGGCGCGGCAGCGGCAGGACACCGCCCGCAAGTGGGCCAAGCGTGTCGTGCGCGACCACGACGCGATCGCGGTCGAGGACTTCCGGCCGAAGTTCCTCGCGAAGACCGCCATGGCGCGCAAGGCGGCGGACGCCGCGATCGGCGCCACGAAGACGGCTCTGATCGAGATGGGCCGCAAGCACGGGCGGGACGTCCGCCTCGTGCATCCCGCGCACACCACCATGGACTGCGCATCGTGCGGAGCGAGAACCAAGCACGCACTTCCTCTTTCGGAACGTACCTACACCTGCACCGCGTGCGCAGCCGTATCCCCCAGGGACAAGAACTCCGCCCGCGTGATGCTGGTCCGGGCTGGTCTCAACCCGGCTGGTGCCGAAGGCGCAAGACCCCCGGGAGCGCTGCTCCCGCAGGCAGCCTGAGCCAGGAATCCCCTCCCCTTCAGGGAGGGGAGGAGTCAAGCGGGACCTCCGATCAGGGTCAGGAACGCGTCCTCCAGGCGGCGGTGCGGGCCGAAGCGCTCCACCGGCACGTCCAGCCGCAGGAGTTCGGACAGCAGCTCCGGCACGGTCATGGTGCCGAGCAGGACCAGCAGCCCGCCGTCGGCGGACTCGGCCGTGTCGACGCCCGGCAGCGCGGACAGCTTCGCGGCGACCGCCTCCCGCTCGTCGTCCGCCATGCCCGGCGCGCCGACGAGGAGCGTCTGCCCGCCGCCCGCGATCTCGCCGACCGGGCCGGCCGCGATCAGCCGCCCCTTGTCCATGACCGCCAGGTGCGTGCAGCTCCGCTCCACCTCCGACAGCAGGTGGCTGAGACGATGACGGTACGGCCGGCGGCCGCGTAGCGCCGTACGACATCGCGCATCTCGCGGATCTGCGGCGGGTCCAGGCCGTTGGTGGGCTCGTCGAGGATGAGCAGATCGGGCAGACCCAGCATGGCCTGCGCGATGGCGAGCCGCTGCCGCATGCCCTGCGAATAGGTGCGCACCGCGCGTTCCAGGGCCTCGCCGAGTCCCGCGATCTCCAGGGCCTCCTCGATGTGGGCGTCGGCGGCCGGACGGCCCGTGGCCCGCCAGTACAGCTCGAGGTTGGCCCGCCCGGTCAGGTGCGGCAGGAAGCCCGCGCCCTCCACGAACGCGCCGACCCGGGACAGCACGGGCGCGCCCGGCCGGATCGCGTGGCCGAACACGCGGACGGTGCCCGCGTCGGGCCGGATGAGGCCCATCATCATGCGCATCGTCGTCGTCTTGCCCGCGCCGTTCGGGCCGAGCAGCCCCAGCACCTGTCCCCGTTCCACCCGGAAGGACAACTCCCGCACCGCGTAGCGGTCCGCGGCGCCGCGGTAGCGCTTGGACAGTCCGGAGATCTCCAGCGGCACCTCCGCGAGGGCCGGGTCGGGGGCCTGCCGTACGGTCCCGGCCCGGCGGCGGCCGGTCAGGAGCAGCGCAGCGGCCAGGCCCAGCGCGCCGAGGGGCAGCAGCCACACCCAGGCGGGCAGCGCGCCCTGACCGGTCGTCAGCGCCGGGTCCGTCGGCACGGTCAGCGCGGCGCCCTCCGGCAGGGAGATGCGGTAGCTGGCGGGCGCGACGGGGGAGGCGTATCCGAGGTCGGTGCTGGACAGCACCAGCCGCAGCCGGTGGCCGGCCGCGAACTCGTGGTCCACGGCCGGCAGCCGGAACTGCACCGTGCCGTCACCGTCGACCCGCAGCGGAGCGACCAGTTGGTGGGGCAGCGTCTCGTTGCCGCCCGGGCCGGCGTCGTACAGTTTCGCGAAGAGCACCGCCCCGTCGGGCGCGTCCGTGGTGACGGTGACACGCGTGGTCGCCGCGCCGGTCAGCCGCAGGGCGGAGGTCAGGGGCGCCGAGTCGAACGCGGCGCGCTGCCCGGGGAAGTCCAGGGACAGCGACAGCCCCTGGCCGAGGTCGGAGAGCTGGGAGAGCGCGCCCACGCCAGGCACCGCGGAGATCGCGGGCGGGCTGCCGCCGGCCGGGTTGGCCACCGTCTGCGCGCGGCCGCCGAGCGTGACGGTGCGCGTCCTGGTGCCCTCCAGGCCCGGGTAGGCGTCGGCGTCCGCCCCGCGCCGTACGGCCCTGCCGTCGGTGGTGTCGACCCCTCCGGTCCGGGTGACACGGAAGGCGGGCCCGGTGTCGGCGCCCTTGTCCTTCTTCAGCCAGCGGTCGAACCACGCCGTGGTGCGCGCCTCGATGCGGGAGGTCTCCTGGTCGCCCCCGTCGTGGCCGCCGGAGAACCAGTCGACGGCCACCGGCGCGCCGTTGGCCGCGACGGCACGCGCGATGGCGTCGCCTTGGTCGAGCGGGAAGAGCGAGTCGTTCTGGCCCTGCACCACCAGGGTGGGCACCTTGATGCGCCCGGCCACCGACGAGGGGCTGGAGCGCGCGAGCAGCCGCAACGTCGCGGCGTCCGGGCGGCCCGCGATGGCCGACCGGTCGTACATCGCGCACAGTTCGGCGGTGAAGCCGCACCGGGCTCCGCGCGAGCCCGTGGAGAAGAAGATCCCCGCCCACAGCTTCTTGAACACGCCGTCCGGGAAGAGCGCGTCTCCCAGGTTCCACCAGGTGATCGCGGGCACGATGGCGTCCACCCGCCGGTCGTGGCCCGCGGCCAGCAGGGAGATGGCACCGCCGTACGAGGCCCCCGCGATGCCGACCCGCGGGTCGTCCCGGCCGTCGCGCAGCACCTCGGGCCGCGTGCCCAGCCAGTCGATCAGCCGCGAGACGTCGGCGACCTCGGCGTCGGGGGAGTCGAGCCCGATCCGCCCGCCGGAGGCGCCGAACCCCCGCGCGGACCAGGTCAGCACCGCGTAGCCGCTGCGGGCCAGCGACTCCGCCTGGCCCTTCACGCCGTCCTTGCTGCCGCCGAATCCGTGCGCGAGCAGCACCGCCGGGCGCGGCGCCGAGCCGCCGGAGGTGAAGTACGACGTGTCGATCCGCACCTTCGCGGCGCTGCCCGGGGCCTCGGGCAGCGAGAACACCCGGTCCACGCGGCGCACGGGCGCGGGGCCGTCGGCGGCCGCGAGGGTGACGACGCCGCCCCCGGCGAGCAGGGCGAGCGCGGCGGCACCGGCCGCCAGCCGCCGCCGCGTGCGCCAGGTCCTGGGCAGGGCGAATCGCATGCGTGATCCTCGGGTGCGGACGACAAGTCGGACGCTCCCACTATGCATTCCGGTGATCACCCGCGACGTCCGCCTCAGGCACCGGATCGCCGTACTGCGCCGGGAGTACGGTGGCGTCCGTGCCTTTCGAACGCCTCGTCACCGCTCCCCTGCCGCGGCTCGGGCTCGGCCTCGCCGCCGTCGGCCGCCCCGGCTACATCGACCTCGGCCGCGCCGCCGACCTGCCGGCCGACCGCACCGTCGACGCGATGCGGGCCCGTGCCCACGAGGTCCTCGACACCGCGTACGCGCTCGGCATCCGCTACTTCGACGCGGCCCGCTCCTACGGCCGCGCCGAGGACTTCCTCGCCGGCTGGCTGGACGACCACCCCGAGGCCACCGACGTCGTGATCGGCAGCAAGTGGGGCTACACCTACACCGCCGACTGGCGGGTCGACGCCGAGGTGCACGAGGTCAAGGACCACAGCACCGCCACCTACGACCGGCAGATCGCCGAGACCCGCGCCCTGCTCGGCGAGCGGCTGGACGTCTACCAGATCCACTCCGTCACCCCGGACAGCCCGGCCCTGACCGACCGGGCCCTCCACGAACGCCTCGGCCGGCTGGCGGCCGGCGGAGTGGCCGTGGGCCTGTCCACCAGCGGCCCCCTGCAGGCCGAGGCGATCCGCGCGGCGCTGCGGGTGACGGTGGACGGGCAGCGCCTGTTCTCCGTCGTGCAGGCCACGTACAACCTGCTGGAGCCCTCCGCCGGCTCCGCCCTGGCCGAGGCCCGCCAGGCGGGACTGACCGTGATCGTCAAGGAGGCCATGGCCAACGGCCGCCTGGCGACGGCCGATCCGGACTCCGTGCTCGCCGAGGTCGCCGCGGAGACCGGCGCCACGCCCGACGCGGTCGCCCTCGCCGCCGTCCTGCGCCGCCCGTGGGCCGGCATCGTGCTCTCCGGCGCCGCCACGACCGGGCAGGTCACCGCCAACGTCCGGGCCGCCTCCGTCGGGCTCGACGCGGGCCACCTGGCCCGGCTCGCCTCCCTCGCAGAACCGGCCCCGGCCTACTGGCGGCGCCGCTCCGAACTCCCCTGGAGCTGACGGCCCGCGGCGTCCAGGAAGCTCCCGATCCGCTCCCGCAGTCCCGCCGCGTCCAGGCCGTGCGCGGCGACGTGCTCCTGCCAGGTGCCGTAGCGGCGCAGCTCCGCACGGGCGGTGCCCAGCGCGAGGACGCGGTGGGGCAAGTCCTGGAGGGCCTCGTCGGCGAAGGACGCCGACGTGCCCGCCAGATACGGCTCGACCAGCACCACGTCCGCCGCGTCCGCCCCCGCCACGGCCGCCCGGAGCCCGGCCGTGTCGAAGGGACGCACCGTGGAGGCGTACAGCACGGTCACATCCATGCCCTCGACCGCCTCCAGCGTGGCGTCGAGCAGCGGGCCCACGGCGACGACGACACCCGCGCGGCCCTCGCGCAGCACCTGGAACCGTCCGGGCGAGACCGGCCGGGCGGTGCCGTTCGACTGCTCGCTGAGCCGTACGTACACGCGGTTGTCGCCGTCGGCCGCCGCGTGCCGGAGCAGCGCCTCGGCCTCGTCGGGGTGGCCGGGCACGTGCACGGTCCAGCCGTCGAGGGTGTCCAGCAGGGCGACGTCGCCGGGGGCCTGGTGGGTGCGGCCGCCCGCGGCGATGTCGTACGAGGCGCCCGCGCTGACCAGCACCGCGCCGACGCCCTGGTGCCCCAGGTCCAGCTTGACCTGCTCGAAGGGGCGTTCCACCAGGAAGCTGCCGAAGGTGTGGACGATCGGCCGCAGCCCGGTCAGCGCCAGCCCGCCGGCGACGCTGACCAGCAGCTGCTCGCGGATGCCTACGTCGATCACCCGGTCGGGGTGATCGCGGGCGGCGTCCGTGAAGCGGTCCCCGGAGATGACCGCCAGCACGACGGCCAGCCGGGGGTCGTCGTCCAGCAGGCGTCTGGCGACGGCGGTGAAGCGTTCACGCATGGTGTCCACGGGAAGGTCTCCTCGGCTCGGGGCGGCGGTCAGCGCTTGGACTCGACGCGGGCGACGACGGCGTGCGGCCGTCCGGGGTGCGGCGCGGTGAACGCCTCGTACAGCGCCTGGTGGTCACGGCCGTCGACCGTCGCCACGGACCATCCCTCGCCGGCGAAGAGCGCGGTGAGACCGCCGGGGCGGCCGTACGTGGCGGAGGAGTTGTCGACCGCGACGACGTGCAGGCCCTCCAGGCCGGTGGCACCGGCGTAGGCGAGGGCCTCGTGGTTGCTGCCCTCGTCCAGTTCGGCGTCGCCGACCAGCACCCAGACCCTGGAATCGGTCAGGCCCTGCGCCCGCAGCCCCATGGCGCTGCCCACGGCGAGCGGCAGTCCGTGGCCCAGCGAGCCGGAGCCGATCTCGGCGCCCGGCACGAGCACGCGGTCCGGGTGGTGGCCGAGCGGCGAGTCGAAGGAGCCGAAGGCCGGCAGCCACTCCTCCGGGATGAAGCCCTTGGCGGTGAGCACCGCGTAGTACGCCATCGGGCCGTGGCCCTTGGACAGCAGGAAGCGGTCCCGGTCGGCGGCGTCGGCCGTCCCCGGGGTCACCCGCAGCACGCGGTCGTAGAGCACCCAGAGCACGTCGAGGGTGGAGGTGGCGGCCGGGCCGTGCTTCTCGTCGCCCGTCATCAGCGACATCAGCCGCCGGAGATCGTCGTAGTCGTACGCGGTGTCCGCGCCGGTCGAAGTCATGACGCGATCGTGCAACTTCAAGTCGGCTTGAAGTCAAGCGGTACCCTCGGTCCCATGAGCCACTCCGAGCCGCGCCGCGACCGCCTGGCCATCGGCGAGCTGGCCGCCCGCAGCGGCCTGGCCACCTCGGCCCTGCGCTACTACGAGGAGCTCGGCCTCCTCCGCTCCGAGCGCACCGCCGGCGGACAGCGCCGTTTCGCCCGCGCCGCGCTGCGCCGCGTCGCCTTCATCCGGGCCGCCCAGCGCGTCGGGCTGTCCCTGGAGGAGGCCGGCGCGGCCCTCGCCCGGCTCCCCGAGGACCGCGCCCCCAACGCCTCCGAGTGGAACGCCGTGGCCCGCACCTGGACCCGCCGCATCGACGAGCAGATCGCCGAGCTGGAACGGCTGAAGAGCAAACTCACCGGCTGCATCGGCTGCGGTTGTCTCTCCCTGCGCAAGTGCGCCCTCTACAACCCCGACGACACCGCGGCCGGCAACGGCCCCGGCGCGCGGTATCTGCTGGGCGACGAGTCGGCTACACCCCGTCGACCTTGAACGGGTCGTGCTCGGCCAGCAGCTTGTCCAGCCGTGCCTGGTCCACCCTGCTGGACACCTGGCCCGCCTCCTGCCGGTCGCGGACGACCTTGGCGAGCGTGAACGCCGAGGTCACCACGTAGAGCAGCCCCACCGCCAGGAAGGCCCTCACCCATGGGCCGACCGGAAGGCAGGCGATGCCCACGACCATCGCCCCGAGGGCGACGGCGAACGAGATCGCGGCCTGCGCGGAGAAGGCCGCCGTCGTCTGCTGCTGGATCGGATTCGCCATGCCCGTAGCATCGGCCGCTGTGGCCCGCGCCACATGAGTAGGGCTACTCATCTCGTCCCGGGTACGGGGACGCGGCCGGGCGGGGTGTCGCGGGGGAAACGTGCGAGCGAGCACCCGACGACGTGCGGTATTGTTCTCGTGCGCGGTCGGCCGGGCGGGAAGCCCCGGACGATCCGGCACCGGGACGTGGCGCAGCTTGGTAGCGCACTTGACTGGGGGTCAAGGGGTCGCAGGTTCAAATCCTGTCGTCCCGACGGTGCTGACCAGCGGGTTTGTCATTCGTGACAGACCCGCTGGACGTGTTTTGCGACATGTGCCGGCGAGATGACAGGCGACCGGGCCCTGCGGCGGCCGACCCGTGCGACGTACCGCCGGACGTGAAAACACTTGGACTCCGCGCGCCCCGCCGCGGGACACTGCCAGTTCCGGTCTGCCGGCAGTCGCACATCGGCGTCACCGCGAGCCGTGCGGGGCGCCGCGGTCGTGCCCCTCCGCCGCAGGACGACCCCGGCGAGGGCACTCACCCGCACCGAAGCTCCGCATTCCATGGCGGCAACGGCACCTCCGGACTGGCACGCGGCAGGCTGCCGCACGACAACGCAGGGTGGAGATGGGATCGCCTGAATCGCGTCAGGTTACGGCGGACAGGGGCTCCGTGCTCCTGGCGCTTCGCTACTACGGAGGGGAGTTGGCCCGGCTCCGGTGGCTGACCGTGCCGGCGATGCTGACGCCGGCACTGGGCAACATCGGCATCAACTACGTCGCGCCGCTGGTCGTCGCGAAGCTCGTCGGCCGCATCGCCGGCGACGCCGGTACCGGCATCGGCTCGGCGCTCCCCTACGTCCTCGCCTTCGCCGGCGTCCTGCTGCTCGCGGAGACGCTCTGGCGCATCGGCCTGCACTGCCTGAACCGCCTCGACGCCCTCGGCATCGAGCACCTGTACGTGGTGGGCATGGACGAGCTGTTCGCCAAGGACGCGGCGTTCTTCCACGACAATTTCGCCGGTTCCCTCACCAAGCGGGTCCTGAGCTTCGCCTCCCGCTTCGAGGAGTTCGTCGACACGCTGACCTTCAGCGTGGTGGGCAGTTTCGTGCCCCTGCTGTTCGGGTCGGTGGTGCTCTGGCGCTACGAACCCCTGCTCGTCGTCGGGCTTCTGGTGATGATCGCGCTGACGGCGCTGTGCGTGACGCCCCTCATCCGCCGCCGCCAGGCCCTCGTACGGCAGCGCGAGGAGGCGATCGCCCGGGTGTCCGGCCACGTCGCCGACAGCCTGATGAACATGGACACCGTCCGGGCCTTCGCCGCGGAGGAACGCGAGGCCGCCGAGCACCGGTCCCGCGTCGCGGAGTCGCGCCGGCTCACGCTCAGGTCCTGGGATTACGGCAACCTGCGCATCGACACCCTGGTCGCACCGATGTCCGTGCTGACCAACGCGCTGGGCCTGCTGCTCGCGATCACGCTCGGCGCGGGCACCCACGGCGTGGAGGCGGTCGTGGTCGCCTTCACGTACTACTCCAACGCGACGCGGATCATGTTCGAGTTCAACCAGATCTACCGGCGCATGGAGAGCTCGATGACGGAGGCCGCGCAGTTCACCAGCCTGCTGCTGAAGCCGCCGACCGTGCTCGACCCGGCGTCGCCGGAGCCGCTGCGGTCCCGGGCCGCCGACGTCCGCTTCGAACGCGTGACGTTCGCCCACGCGGGCGCGGAACCGCTCTTCGAGGGACTCGACCTGTCCGTGTCCAGCGGGACGAAGATCGGTCTCGTCGGCCGCTCCGGCGGGGGCAAGACCACGCTCACCCGGCTGCTCCTGCGGATGACGGACATCGAGGCCGGCCGGATCCTGATCGGGGGGCAGGACATCAGCAGGCTGCGCCAGGCCGACCTGCGCAGCCTGATCTCCTATGTGCCGCAGGACCCGGCGATGTTCCACCGCACGCTGCGGGACAACATCGCGTTCGCCCGGCCGGACGCCACCGACGGCGAGATCCGCCGCGCCGCCGAGGCGGCGCACGTCACGGAGTTCGCCGACGCCCTGCCGGACGGCTTCGACACCATGGTCGGCGAGCGCGGGATCAAGCTCTCCGGGGGACAGCGCCAGCGCGTCGCGCTCGCCCGGGCGATCCTGCGCGACGCGCCGATCCTGCTGCTCGACGAGGCGACCAGCGCCCTGGACTCCGAGAGCGAGATCCTCGTCCAAGAGGCGCTGTGGCGGCTCATGGAGGGGCGGACGGCGCTTGTGGTGGCGCACCGCCTGAGCACGGTCGCCACCATGGACCGGCTCGTCGTCCTCGACCGCGGGCGGATCGTCGAGCAGGGCACGCACCAGGAACTGCTCGCGGAGGACGGTGCCTACGCGAAGTTGTGGCAGCACCAGTCGGGCGGCTTCCTCGACGACAGCCCCGCGCGGGCCGATCTGCGCTCGAAGGGGGCGCCCGGCTTCACGTCGGACGTCGAGGGTGTCGCGTAGTCAGGTCGCGGCCCGCGCCGCCCGGTGACGAGGTGCGCCGACGGTCAGGCCCCCGAGCCGGGCCGGGCCGGCAGCATGGACACGTCGCCGCCGGGCACCTCCTGGCCGTCGTCCGAGAGGAAACCGACGTGGACGGGCAGGCCCGCGGAGCGCGTCCGCCGGAGCGCCGAGGGACCGGACGGGCGCGGCCGGTGGCGGTCGCCCCACTGCTGGAGCGCGGCCATGACGAGGTCGAGATCCTGCCCGGCCTCCGTCAGGTGGTAACTCAGCCGCTGCCTGCTCCCCGCTTCCCGGTACGTCCGGGTCTGCAGCACGCCGGCCTCGACGAGGAGCTTGAGCCGCGCGCTGAGCAGGTTGGGCGCGATCCCGAGGGCGGACTGGAACTCGGCGAACCTGTGCCGGCCGGCGAAGACCTCGCGCAGTACCAGCAGGGACCAGCGCTCGCCGAGTATCTGCAGGCTCCGCTCGATGGAGCAGGCCGGCTCGTCGTCCTCGGGGCCCGAGACCTGCCGTCCGGATGCCACGGCCCACCTCCTGCACGATGCCGGTCCGCCCTGCCGCGCGACCGCGCGCCGCGGGACGGCCAGCCTACACCTGGGTTTCCTCTCGCTATCCAGCTGAGGCCTCCGTCCGTGAAGCGAGGTCCCCGCAAGACCGGCTCACGGGCGGCCGGGGCCGCCCCCGCGTGACGGGGGCGGCCCTCCGTCACGGACCGGGCCGCGGGTCGGTGACGGTGGGTACGCCGGCCCCGCGCCCCATCGAGGGGCCGGCGTACGGTATCGGGAGCCACGGGGCCATGGGGCCTACGGGGCTACATCTTCATTCCGCTGTGCGTCCCCTTCTTGCGGCTCATGCCCATCCCGTCGTTCATCCCCATCAGCATGCTGTGGATCTCGTGCACCGCCGTCGGCATGATCACGAAGGGCCGCATCATGCCCTCGTCCTCGTGGTCGAGTATGTGGCAGTGGTACATGACCTTGCCGGTCTGCCTCGCGAGCCGGCCGGCCACCGTGACGAGGGTGTTCGCGTTGACCGTGATGGTGTCCTTTCAGCCGGATTCCTCGGGCGCGACGGGCACCGGCGCGCCGAGGGTGATGGGCCGCTTCGTCCGCTCCGCGGCGAAGTCCAGCCCGGAGGCGTCGATCGCGCGCCGGTCCACGACCTGGAAGTTCATCAGGTGGATGTGCATCGGGTGGTAGATGGGCACGCCTTCGGGGGCGGCGCTGATGAAGTGCCACTTCTCCCAGGTGCCTGACGCCGCGAAGAAGGTGGTGGTGTCCTCGAAGACGGTGCCCACGCGGCGGAGGGTCCTCGTCCCGCCGGGCATGTCGACGGTGACGATCCCGGTGCCGGACTCCGTGTCCGCCGGTACCTCCTGCATCTCCCAGATCTGCGGCATGGCACCGGACTTGTCGAAGCTCAGCAGGACGAAACGCTCGACGGCGTCATCGGGCACGTCGGAGAGGGTGACCTTCCGGAACGAGCGTGACAACGTTGTCGGAAGCGAGTAGGCCGCATGCCGCCGCTTCTCGACGCGGAACTGCATGACCTCGGGGAACGGAATCATGAAGTCGGGCAGGGCCGCTCCCGGGGTCTGGCCCGCAATGGTGTTGACGAGCTTGAGCTTCCTGCCGGGGAAGGCTGCGAAGTCGATCACGACGTCGGCGCGTTCCGCGGGGGAGAGCGACAGCGCCTCGTCGATCGTCTGCGGCTTGCCGAGCAGGCCCATGTCGGTGCCGACCAGCTTCATGGCACCCCGTACGGCCCTGCCGGTCTCCTCGTCGACCACGGCCAGCCGGTAGACGCGGACGCCCGAGACGTTCACCAGCCGGAAGCGGTACGCGCGGGCCTCCACGTCGAGGTAGGGCCACACCACGCCGTTGACCATGGTGAACGGGGCGAGGCCCGCGAGGGCCGGCGGCATGGTCCCCGGCATCGGCATCACGTCGCCGCCGATGACCCGCTTGGACAGGATCTGCCCGGTGAGCCGGCCGCGGGCGTCGGTGTCGAAGTTGACCTCCTGGATCGCCACGGGGATCTCGTACCTCCCGTGGGGCAGGCCGAGCCGGTCCTCCTCGGCGTCGCGCACCACGTAGTTGCCGACCAGTCCGGCCGCCACGTTCAGCGAGGTCACCGACATGGCCTGGTCGTGGTAGAAGAGGTGCGTCGCCGCCTGGTCGTTGGCGTACTCGGCCAACTGGGCGTTCCCGGGGGTGACCCCGTACTCCGCGCGCCGTCGTTGAGGGCGTTCTGGGCGCCGCCGTGCAGGTGGACCGTGTTCCAAGCGGTGAGCCCGTCGACCTCGAGCCGCGGGAAACCACCCTCGGATCCGGGGCGGTTGTAGGGCAGGAGGCCGGGCCCGGGGCCCTCGGGGTGCACCCACACGGCCCTGACGGGTGTCGTGCCCTTGAGCCTGTTGTTCCAGGCGATGCGGACCTGCTGCCCGCTGCGCACGTCGATGGTCGGGCCGGGGAAGTGGCCCCCGTAGGTCCACAGGCGGGTGAGCGGCATCTGGGAGTGCAGCCGCACGTGCGCGTCGACGAGGTCGATCTCCGTGATGCCCTTGCTCCGGGGGCGCAGCGTCGGCGGGACGCGCAGCGGGTCCCGGAAGGGTGCCAGTTCGGTGAAGGCCGGCTCGTTGACGCCGTCCAGCGTGCCTGCGGCCTCCGCCGTCCCCTCGAAGAGGCCGCTGGAGCCGAGGACGCCCGTGCCGGCCACGGCGACGGCGGCGGCGGTGACGCCGGCCATGCCCAGGACGGTTCGCCTGCCGGTTGTTGACATGTAAGTGCTCATCCTGTTCTGGTGGTGAGTGCCGGGACGCGTCCGTGGAGGGCCGGTGACGGCCTTCCGGACGGCGGTCACCCGGAAGCGGGCACGCCGCGGGCGCACCCGGCTGCTCGGGCGGGCGCACGTGCCGCGCCCGCCGCTTGCGTCGGTTGCTGTGTTCGGTGAGTGCCGCACGGATGCGCGGCCGTTGTCGCCAGCCGCCCGGTCACGGGCGGAACGCGGGTGCCGGCGTGGATGATCCGGCGCCGGCATGCAGGGGCGAGGCCCTGCCCGGGCGATGCTGACCAGTGCTCGTGGACGACGGCTGTGCGGCCGGGCGGAAGTCGGGGCGTCCGGTGTTCGCGCGCTCCGCGCCCGGATGTCCCCTGCCGCCCGGACGGCCGCCGGAATCGACGTCCCCCCAACGGACTTCGAAGGATGTGTGAGAAACCTCGGACACGCAGGGCCTTCGGTGAGCCGGTGGATCGGCGTCACGACGTGCCTGCGAAAACGGTCGGTCAGTCCTTCTCCGAGGGAGGATCGCCCCCTCGCCCCCACATGTAATCGACCGGTCGCCTAAAAACGTAGACGACCGGTCGAACTGTGTCAAAGACGTGCGGGATCCGTGTCGGTCGCTGTCGGTGGCGATGGCTACGGTGGTCCCATGGCCGATTCCGAAGACGTCCGGCGCATCGCCCTCGCACTGCCCGAGACGGTGGAGAAGGAGGCCTGGAACATGCCCACGTTCCGGGTCGCGGGGAAGATGTATCTGACGCTGCCCGACGACGAGACGTCGTTCGCGGTGCGGTGCCCGATGCACGAGCGGGGCGAGCTCATCGCGGCGGAGCCCGGGAAGTTCTGGGTCCCGCCGCACGAGGCCGGTTCGAACTGGGTCCGCGTCCGGCTCGCCGCCCTGGACGACATGGACGAACTCCGGGACATCGTCGAGGACTCCTGGCGGCAGGCCGCGCCGCCGCGGCTCACCGAGGCGCCCGGTCCGGCCGCGGGAGCCGGCGCGTGAGCACCCCGCCCCTGAAGGCGGACTTCACCTTCACCGGCCGGATCGAGCAGGCCGCCGCCGCGGCCGCCCGGGCCGAGGCGCACGGCGCCGACGGCGTGCTGGTCAACGAGATGAAGCACGACGCCTTCCTCCAGCTGGCCCTCGCCGCGGGCGCCACCCGGCGGGCCGATCTGGTCAGCGCCGTCGCGATCGCCTTCGCGCGCAACCCGATGACGGTGGCCACGGCCGCGTACGACGTCCAGCGGCTGTCGGGCGGGCGGCTGACCGTCGGTCTCGGCTCGCAGGTCAAGCCGCACATCACGCACCGCTACCGGGTCCATTTGCAGTGCACCGGGCTTCAGTCTGGTGGTGCAGCGAATCTCAAGACCGCTTTGACCTCGGCCGTGGGCAGGGATACGCACTGTTGGCCTTAGTCCAAGGCTGTGAAGTTACGGGTCTGGGCGTGGCCGTAAGTGGGGTCTGATCTGGAAGGACACCGGACTGCGGTCTCGCCTGTCCTCGCCAACCTCTTCTTGCACTACGCGTTCGATGCGTGGATGGCCCGGACCTTCCCGGCCGTCGCGTTCGAGCGCTACGCGGACGACGCGGTGGTGCACTGCGTCAGCGAGCGGCAGGCCCGTTTCGTGCTGGCCGCGATCATGAAGCGGATGGCGGAGGTGGGGCTGGAGCTGCATCCGGAGAAGTGCATGCAGAATACGTGGTGATGGCCTGTGCGAATGTTCTCATCGATACCCATAAACCAACTGTGTATCGTGATCGGCGTGCAGCTTCGGTACAGTTTCCGCCTGTACCCGAGTGCTGGGCAGCGCACGGTGTTGGCGAAGGCGTTCGGGTGCGCACGGGTGGTCTACAACGACGCACTTCGGGCGCGGGAGACCGCCCGCGTGCAGGGGCTGCCGCTCCCGAAGATCGGCGACTTGTCCAAGCAGCTCATCACCGAGGCAAAGAACACTCCGGAGCGGGCCTGGCTCGGCGAGGTCTCCGCCGTCGTCCTCCAGCAGTCCCTCAGGGACCTGGATGCGGCGTACCGGAACTTCTTCGACAGCCTGAAGGGCAAGCGCCCCCGCATGGGTGCGCCGCGGTACAAGTCACGTAAGGACACGCGGCAGGCGGTGCGGTTCACAGCGAACGCCCGCTGGTCGATCACGGCGGGCGGGAAGCTGCGACTGCCGAAGATCGGCGACCTCATGGTCAAGTGGTCGCGGATACTGCCCTCTGCCCCGTCCACGGTGACCGTCATCAAGGACTGCGCGGGCCGGTACTTCGCCTCCTTCGTGGTGGAGACCGGCCCTGCCGAGGTACTTCCGGAGACGACGCCCGGGGTGGGCATCGATCTCGGGCTCGGGCACTTCGCCGTTCTGTCCGACGGCCGGAAGATCGACTCTCCGCGCTTCCTGCGTCGGGCGGAAAAGCGACTGAAGAAGGTGCAGCGTGTCCTGTCCCGCAAGGAGAAGGGCTCGAAGAACCGGGACAAGGCCAGAATCCGCGTTGCACGGGCACACGCCCGCGTCGTGGACGCCCGGCGCGAGTTCCATCACCAGCTCTCCACGAGGCTGATCCGCGATAACCAAGCGGTCGCGGTGGAGGACCTGGCGGTGAGGGGCCTTGCCCGTACGCGCCTGGCCAAGTCCGTGCACGACGCCGGATGGTCGGCGTTCGTGAGCATGCTGGAGTACAAGGCTGCCCGGTACGGGCGCACCTTCGTGAGGATCGGCCGGTTCGAGCCGACCTCGCAGGTCTGCTCGGAGTGCGGCGTGAAGGACGGCCCCAAACCCCTGCACGTCCGCACCTGGACCTGCGGGGCGTGCGGGACCGTACTGGACCGGGACATCAACGCGGCGGTCAACATCGCCAAGGCGGCCGGACTGGCCGTGTCAGCCCGTGGAGCGCAGGTAAGACCGGGACCCGTCCCGGCACCGCGCAGCGAAGCGGGAACCCACCCGACACCACAGCCGTCAACGGCGCGGTAGACGGGAATCGCCCCCCGTTCACGGGGGCGAGGATGTCAAAGCATGCCCTGGTCGCAACCCGCCGCCCGGATGAGGGAGTTCGCGAGCGCGCTGCGCGCCATCTGGCACGGCCAGCATACCGGCGAGCGGCTGCGGTTCCGGGGCGACTGCTACACGCACACCCTCATGACGCCGATGTTCGGCCCGGGGCCGCTGCCCTCCGGGCCGCCACGCATCTGGCTCGTCGGCGTCGGTCGGTCGATACGCGCACGCGCCCGAGTTCTTCTCCGTCGCCGGGCACTCGCTGGGCGGCACCGCTACGCCGGCACCGGGTTCTGCTACCGCCTCGGGGCCTGGCAGCGCGACGTACCCGGTGCGGGCCACGCCCGTCAACTACGGCCCCCGCCCTTGACGTCGAGGACTGCGGCCACCGCACTTCCATCGAGCAGCCCCGGGCCGTCACCGAGGTCATGGGACGGTGGCTGACCAGGCGCGCACGTTGATCAGCGGACCCTATACCGATCAGGCCCCTTTCGCGCGACTTACGGAAGCTTCATATCCGCGTGCGTGTTCGTGAGGCAATGATGTCCTCATGAGATCGCGCCCGTACGTACTGCTGTCCGTGGCATCCTCGCTGGACGGATGCCTCGACGACACGAGCACGACCCGGCTGCTGCTCTCCAACGAGGAGGACTTCGACCGGATCGACGACGTCCGCTCCGGGATGGACGCCATCCTGGTCGGGGCCAACACCATACGGTCCGACGACCCCCGGCTCCTGGTGTGCTGCCCCGACCGCCGCGAACGGCGCGTCCGCGCCGGGCTGCCGCCGAACCCGGTGAAGGTCACGGTCACGGAGAGCGGGAAACTCGACCCCGGAGCGCGGTTCTTCACCACCGGGGAGTGCGACAAGGTCGTCTACACGACGTCCGAAGCGTGCGGATCCGTCCGGGAACGCCTGGGTGACGTGTGCTCCGTGGTCGGCGTGGGCGATCCGCTGGACGTGCGGGCCCTCCTGGCCGACCTCGCGGAACGCGGCGTCGGGCGGCTCATGGTGGAGGGCGGGGGAGTCGTCCACACCATGTTCCTCAGCGCCGGGGTCGTCGACGAACTGCACCTGGTGTACGCGCCGTTCTTCGTCGGCCAGGCCGACGCCCCGCGCATGGTCAAGCCCGCGGTCTTCCCGCAGGGCCCCCGGCAGCGGATGACGCTGGCGGAGACCCGGCAGATCGGCGACGTGGTGCTGCTGCGCTACCTGCCGCGCCAGGGTCAGGACGGCTGACCGCCCGAGGACGAGGCGACCAGCGCACGGGTCTCCTCCTCGGCCCTTCCGGCCTCCGCGAGGCCCGCCGCGGCCCGCCGGGCCGGCCTGTGCCGCCACAGCCACAGCACGTCGCGGCCGAACGACCACACCAGCGAGGCCAGCGCGAACACCGTCAGGGCCGCCGCGACCACCACCGGCACGACCCCCGAGCAGGCCAGCAGCAGGACGATGCCCTGCAGCGCCGCCACGGTCTTCCGCGCGAAGCTCGGCGGCAGGGCCGAGTTGAGCCACGGAAGCACCCACGCCGCCGCCACGAAGGCGTAGCGCATCGCCCCGATCACCAGCACCCACGGGCCCAGCGTCATGGCGAGCCGCGCACTGAGCACCAGGATCAGGAAGGCGTCGACCTCCATGTCGAAGCGCGCGCCGAGGGCGGACGCCGTCCCCGTCCGCCGCGCGACCTTCCCGTCCACGGCGTCGAGTATCAGCGCCACCGTGGTCAGCGCCGTCAGCAGCGGCGCGCCGTGCGCGACGCCCCCCGCCACCATCGCGGTCACACCGCCCACGAGCACGGCGCGGGCCAGGGTGACGTGGTCGGCCGGGCCCAGCGAGCGGCTTCCCGCCCGGCGCAGACCGGCGGCCAGCAGCGTCCAGGTGCCCGCCGCGTAGAGGGTCCCGGCCAGCCAGCCCACGGTGTCCAGGCCCATAGTGGCCCACAGGGCGGCGAACAGCGCCAGCTGGGCGGCGGCCGCCCCGGCCTGCTCGCGCCCGGCCGTGCCCCCACGGAGCTCGGATCCTACGGTCATCACGGTCATGAGACGTCCCCCGCTTGTGGGCCTTGCGGCACAGCCGCGTACGGTACGGGCCCGGCACCACCCGGTTGGCGGGTGCTCGTTGCCCGACATGGAGTACGGAGGAAATCGGTGGAGCGTTCGGCGCGCGCGTTCTGGCTTCGCGAACCCGGTGAGGGCGAGGTCAGGGATGTCCCCCTCACTGAACCCGGCCCCGGGGAGGTGCTGGTGCGCACCCTCTACTCGGGCGTGAGCCGCGGCACCGAGACCCTGGTCTTCCGTGGCGGGGTGCCCGAGAGCCAGCACCAGGTGATGCGCGCGCCCTTCCAGGACGGCGACTTCCCCGGCCCGGTCAAGTACGGCTACCTGAACGTGGGCGTCGTCGAGCAGGGACCGCCCGGGCTGCCCGGCCGCACCGTCTTCTGCCTCTATCCGCACCAGACCCGCTACGTCGTCCCGGCGGCCGCCGTGACCCCCGTACCGGACGACGTCCCCGCGGCGCGGGCGGTGCTGGCCGGCACCGTGGAGACCGCGGTCAACGCGGTCTGGGACGCGGGTCCGCAGATCGGGGACCGGATCGCCGTCGTGGGCGCCGGCATGGTGGGCTGCAGCGTCGCCGCGGTCCTCGCCGGCGTCCCCGGCGCGCGTGTGCAGCTCGTCGACGTCGACCCCTCCCGCGCCGCCGTCGCAGCGGCCCTCGGTATCGGCTTCGCGTCGCCCGAGGAGGCCGAGGGGGGCTGCGACCTGGTCGTCCACGCCAGCGCCACCGAGGCCGGGCTCACCCGCTCCCTGGAACTGCTCGAACCGGAGGGCACGGTCGTCGAGCTCAGCTGGTACGGCGACCGGCGGGTCAGCCTGCCGCTGGGCGAGGCGTTCCACTCGCGCCGGCTGGTCGTGCGCAGCAGCCAGGTGGGCACCGTCTCCCCGACCCGGCGTACCCGCCGCGGCTACGCGGACCGCATGGCGCTGGCCCTGCGGCTGCTCGCGGATCCCGTGTACGACGCCCTGATCACCGGCGAGAGCGACTTCGAGGAACTGCCCGTCGTGATGAAGGACATCGCGAGTGGTGAACGTTCCGGGCTCCTGCACCGTATTGCCTACTGTCCTGGTTAGGCCGTTGGGGAAGGTAGTCCCGCGTGTTCAGTGTCACCGTCCGCGACCATGTCATGGTCGCCCACAGCTTCCGCGGCGAGGTCTTCGGGCCGGCGCAGCGGTTGCACGGCGCGACGTTCCTGGTGGATGCCACATTCCGCCGTCCGGAACTCGACGCAGACAACATCGTCGTCGACATCGGACTGGCCACCCAGGAGCTGGGCGCGGTGCTTGCCGCGCTCAACTACCGCAACCTGGACGACGAGCCCGAGTTCGCCGGGGTCAACACCTCCACGGAGTTCCTGGCCAGGCTCATCGCCGACCGGCTCGCCGACCGCGTGGCCGCGGGCAAGCTCGGAGAGGGGGCGCACGGCCTGACGGGCATCTCCGTCACCCTGCACGAGTCGCACGTGGCCTGGGCGAGCTACGAGCGATCGCTGTGACCACGCCCGCGCGCACGACCGCCCCCGCCTCGGCGGGGGCGGGCACCGCGTACGTCGTCCTCCCGGGCGACATCGACGACGCGACGTCGCCCAGCGGCGGCAACGTCTACGACCGGCGGCTGACCCAGACCCTGGCGGCGGCGGGCCGCCCGCTGCGCGAGCTCCCCGTGCACGGGTCCTGGCCGCGGCCGGACACCGCCGCCCGCGAGGCCCTGTCCAGGGTGCTCGCGGCGCTGCCCGACGGCGCCGTCGTCCTGCTCGACGGACTCGTGGCCTGCGGCGTCCCCGACATCGTCGTCCCGCAGACGCGCCGGCTGCGCACGGCGGTCCTGGTGCATCTGCCGCTCGCCGACGAGACCGGCCTCGATCCCGCGGCCGCCGGAGCGTTGGACGCCCAGGAGCGCGAGACCCTGCACGCCGCGGCCGCGGTCGTCGCCACCAGTCCCTGGGCCGCGCGGCGCATCGCCGAACGGCACGCACTGTCCGCGGACCGGGTGCACGTGGTCACCCCCGGCACCGATCCCGCGCCGCTCGCGCCCGGCACCGACGGCGGAACGCGGCTGCTGTGCGTCGCCTCGCTGACCCCCCGCAAGGGCCACGACCTGCTGGTCGAGGCACTGGCCGCGGTCGCCGACCTGCCGTGGACCTGCCGTTGCGTGGGTCCGCTCGGCCGCGACCCAGAACACGTCACGCGCGTGCGTGAACTGATCGCCCGGCACGGCCTCGGCGACCGCGTACGGCTCACCGGCCCGCTGACCGGCGACCCCCTGGCGGCGGAGTACGCGGCCGCCGACCTGCTCGTCCTGCCGTCCCGCGCCGAGACCTTCGGCATGGTCGTGACCGAGGCTCTGATGCGCGGCACCCCCGTGCTTGCCTCCGCCGCCGGCGGGGTGCCCGACGCTCTCGGCCTGGCCCCGGACGGCGACCCGCCCGGCCTCCTCGTCCCCCCGGACGACACCACGGAACTCGCCGCGGCGCTGCGCCGCTGGCTCGACGACGCCGAACTGCGCGGCCGGCTGCGGACGGCGGCACGACGGCGGCGCGACACGCTGGACGACTGGAAGCACGCCTCGCGGCGCATGGACGCGGTGCTGGAACTGCTGCGGGAGGGAACCCCATGACCACGTCCGACACCGCCCCCTTCACACCGCACTGGCTCGCGCTGCGCGAGGACGCCGACACCGCGGCCCGCGCCGCCGGTCTGCTCGGCCCGCTCCGCGACCACCTCACGGCCGGCCACGGCGGGACCGGTCCGCTGGTCGTCCGCGACCTCGGCTGCGGCACGGGCTCCATGGGCCGCTGGCTGACCGGGCGGCTGCCCGGACCGCAGCACTGGGTCCTCCACGACCACGACCCCGCACTGCTCGCCATCGCCGCGGCGAGCATCGCGGGACTCTCCGCGGAGGGCGGCAGCCCCGTGACGGTCGAGACCTGCGAGGGAGACCTCACCCGGCTCGGCGCCGACGACCTCGCGGGAACCTCGCTCGTCACCGGCTCCGCGCTGCTCGACCTGCTCACCGCCGACGAGATCGACGCCCTCGCCGGCACGTGCACCGCCGCGGGCGTGCCCGTGCTGTTCGGGCTCTCGGTGGTGGGCGAGGTCGAACTCGGGCCCGCAGACCCGCTCGACGCGGAGATCACCGCGGCCTTCAACGCCCACCAGCGGCGCACGGCCGGCGGTCGCGCGCTGCTGGGACCGGACGCCCTCGGCGCCGCCGCCCGGGCGTTCACCCGGCACGGCGCCACCGTCACGACCCGGCCCAGCCCATGGCGGCTCGGCCCGGACCAGGCCGCGCTCACCGCCGAGTGGCTGCGCGGCTGGGTCGGCGCCGCCGTCGAACAGGAACCCGCCCTGGCCGCCCGAGCGGACGCCTATCTGCGCCGCCGGCTCGACGCCTGTGCGAACGGGGAGCTCACCGCCGTCGTCGGCCACGGCGACCTGCTCGCCCTGCCCGGCGGTGAGGCCCGGTGAAGCAGCGACTGTGGGCCTGGCTGCGGCTGCTGGTCGGCGCGGGCATCCTCGCCGCTCTCGTGTGGCGGCTCGGCACCGGCGCGTTCGTCGACGGCGTGCGGGTCGTCGACGGCCCCGCCGTCCTCGCCGCCCTCGCGATCGGCCTGCTCACCACCGTGTTCAGCGCGTGGCGCTGGCGCCTGGTCGCCCACCGGCTGGGCCTGCGGCTCCCGCTGACCCGTGCCGTGTCGGACTACTACCGGGCGCTGCTGCTCAACGCCGTGCTCCCCGCCGGTGTCCTGGGCGACGTCGACCGGGCCGTCCGGCACGGGAAGCACTCCGGCGACGTCGGCCGCGGCGTGCGCGCCGTCGTCCTGGAACGGGTCGGCGGCCAGGTCGTCGTCCTCGTGCTCGGCGCGGCCGTCCTGTTCACCCGGCCCGCCCTGGTCTCCGCCATCGCCGGCGACCTCGTGCCGGGACGGGCCGCCGCTGAGGTCACCGCCGCCGTGCTGGCGGCGATCGCGGCGCTCGGCGGCTGGCTGCTGTGGCGGCGCGGCGCCGCCAAGGGCCGGCGCGCGCTGGCCACCGGTCTGGCGGACGCGCGCAGCGGACTGCTCGACCGCGGCACCTGGCCCGGCGTGGTCGCGCTCTCCGCCGCCGGACTGGCGGGCCACATCGCCCTGTTCGTGGTCGCGGCCCGTGTCGCGGGCTCGTCGGCGCCGGTCACCGCGCTCGTACCGCCGCTGGTCCTGGCGCTGCTGGTGATGGGACTTCCCGTCAACATCGGCGGCTGGGGCCCGCGGGAGGCCGCGGCGGCCCTCGCCTTCGGCGCCGCGGGCCTGGGCGCCCAGCAGGGCCTTGCGACCGCCGTCGTGTACGGCGTGCTCACCCTCGTCTCCAGCCTCCCCGGCGTCGCCGTGCTCGCCCTCCCGGGCCTGCGCGCCCTCGCCGCCCGCGTCCGGGTTCAGCCGGCGGGGGGCGTCGAGGGCGCGGAGGGCGCGGAGGGCGCCGCCCCGTTCCGCAACTCCCTTACGAACCGGAGCCCGGGACGGCCGCCCACCTCCAGCGGGCCGGCGGGGACGAACCCCGTCCGGGTCAGCACGGTGCGCGAGCCGGCGTTGTCGAGTGTCGTCACTGCCCACAGCGTCGTCAGGCCGTACTCCCCGGCGGCCAGGGCGCACACCTCCTGAACCGCGGCCGTGGCCAGCCCCCGTCCGGCCGCGCTCTCGGCGATCCGGTACCCCAGCTCCGCCGCCCCGTCCACCACGTCGACGACGTTGACCCGGCCCAGCACCTCGCCGCTGCCGCCCACCAGCACGTGGAAGTGGCAGACCCCGGCGTCCTGCTCGGCGAGCAGCGCGCGGTGCCGGGCGCCGAACTGCGCGAAGTAGTCGTCGCCGCGGTCGGGTATGGACGCGGCGAAGTACGCCCGGTTCTCCCGCTCGAACTCCAGGAGCGCGGGGGCGTGGTCGGATCGCAGGCGTTCCAGTCGGGGCATGCGTCGATGTTAGGCCCTGCCGTCGGCGCGCCTCCCGGCGCCAACAGGGGGAGGGGACCTCGACTCGACCGCTGGGACCCGCGCTTGCCCCCCCCGTGTCCCCGCGGGCGGATCCGGGGGACAAGGCCCCGGCCGGAGACAGTCGGTTGACCCGACGGCGCTTCACGAGGCGGGCGAGGGTGCCGCCGTGTCGGGGCGGGCCGGGCGGCCGGTGTCGGGGCGTTCGACGCCCAGGGCGTCCTTGTCGGAGACGAAGAGCGCGGCTGCCGCCGAGATCAGGGCCAGGCCCGCGCAGAGCACGAAGCCGGCGTGGTACGCGCCCAGGTCGGCCGTCGCGGTGCCGTCCGCCGCGACCGCGGTGGTGCCGATCGCGGTGAGGAGCGTGGCGATGAGCGCGGTTCCGAAGGCGCCGCCGAGCTGCCGCTGCATGTTGAAGACGGTGGCCGCCCGCCCCGTCGAGGGGGCGGGGACCGTGGCGAACGCGGCGTTCTGCGCCGACATCATCACGTGCCCGATGCAGTAGCCCAGCACGAAGAGGACGCCGCGCAGCGTCCACGGCGCGGTGGCGGTCGTGAAGCCGGTCATCACCGCGACGCAGACGCCCATGCCCGCAGAACCGCCCACCATGAGCCACCGCGGCCCGATCCGCCGGTACAGGCGCGGCGCGATCTGCGCCGCGGCCATCACGCCGACGGCCTCCGGCCAGGTGGCGAGCCCGCTCTCGAAGGCGTTGAAGCCCAGCGCCTCCTGAAGGAACATCGGGTAGAGCCAGACCGTGCCGAGGAAGACCGCGCTGAGCGGGAACATCACCACGGTGTTGGCGCGGAACAGCCGGTCCCGGAAGAGTTCGAGGTCCAGCATGGGCATCGTGATCCGGCGTTCCACCAGCACCGTCGCGGCCAGCGCGGCGATCCCCAGGAACAGGGGCACGAGGATGCCCGCCGTGCCCCAGCCGTCGCCGGCGCCGTTGGTCAGCGCGTACAGCGTCAGCGCCAGACCGCCGCCGGCCAGCAGGAAGCCGAGGAGGTCGAAGCGCCCCGGGCGGTCCAGCCGGTAGTCCGGCAGGAAGAGCAGTCCGAAGGCGACGGCGGCCGCTCCGACGGGGAGGTTGACCAGGAAGACCCAGTGCCAGGACACGGCGTCGCACAGCCAGCCGCCCAGCACCGGGCCGACGGCCGGGGCGATCGCGGTCGGCACCATCAGCGCGCGCTGCGCCTTGATCCGTTCGGCGGGCGGGTAGGCCCGGAAGAGCATGGTCTGACCGACCGGGACGAGCAGACCACCGCCGGCGCCCTGCAGGATCCGGTACATGGTGAGCTGTTCGAGACTGGTCGCCATGGCGCACAGTGCCGAAGCGCCCGTGAAGGCCACGAGCGCGGCGAGGAACACCCTGCGGGTGCCGTACCGGTCGGCGAGCCAGCCGGCGACGGGGATGAACACGGCCAGGCTGACCAGGTAGCCGATGTTGATGCCGCCCAGCCCGGAGGCGGGCACACCGAAGTCCTCGCCGATGGCCGGCACGGCGACGTTGACGATCGTGGTGTCCATGATCGCCATGAACAGCGCGGCGACGAACACCACGGCGACCGCGGTGGTCGGCGGAATCCTGCGGGCCAAGGGGGAAGCTCCTCGCTCGGGGGCGCCTCCTCGGCGGTGAACCGCTTCCGGACGACACCGGGATCTCCCCGACTCCGGCGCCTGCCACCGTGGCGCCGGCATCGGCGTGCTCGGCACGGGCCCGCCCGGACGGCGGACCTCACCGGTCACGGCTTCCAGATAATCCCGCGCTCCGGCGTGGCGCACGTCGGAGTCACCCAAGCGCGTGTACCCGCCGGTTACCCAGACGTCAGCGGCCGGTCCAGCGGGGAGGGCGTCTGCCCAGGAAGGCGGCGACGCCCTCCCGCTGGTCCGCGGAGGCCATCACCGTGCGGGTCGCCTCCTCGGTGGCCCGCCAGCCCAGTTCGTCGGAGCCGGACAGCCAGGCGTCCATCGCCATCAGGCTCGCCTGGACGGCGACCGGGGCGTTCTCGCAGACACGCGCGGCGAGTTCGAGGGCGCCGGTGAGTGCCTCACCCTCCTGGGTGATCCGGTTGACCAGGCCGGCGGCGTGCGCGCGGGCGGCGTCGACCGGATCGCCGGTCAGCACCATCTCCCTGGCCAGATTGACGGGCAGCGCGCGCGGGCCGCGGAACAGCCCCGCGCACGTGGGCACCAGGCCGAGACGGACCTCCGGCAGGCCGAAGCGGGCGGTGGCGGCGGCCACCACCAGGTCGCAGGCGAGCACCAGTTCCATGCCGCCGCCCAGGGCCGCGCCCTCGACCGCGGCGATCAGCGGCTTGCGGCGGTGACGGCGGATCAGCCCGTACTCGCCGCCGCGCTCGGTGACGTAGTCGCCGACGGCGTTGAGATCACTGCCCGCGCTGAAGACCCCGCCGGAGCCGGTGAGCACCCCGGCCCACAGCTCGGGGTCGTCCTCCAGCGTGTTGAACGCCTCGTCGAGCGCGTTCGCGAGGTGCCGGTCGACGGCGTTGCGCTTGTGCGCGCGGCACATCCGGATCACCAGGACGCGGCCGTGCCGCTCCGTGCGCACCAGCGGTTCCACGGGCGGCTCGGGCTGGACCATGGCCGGCACCTCCGGTCGTTGATCGCCCGGGGTTCCGGGGTCAGCCGACGATATCGGCCCGCACGCCCCCGCGGTCCCGGTGTGCGCTGGTCAACCCGGCGCGGCGCACGGCACGATGGCCGGGGGCCGTACGAGGAGGGCGTCTTGGAGGCTACGCAGGACGGATCCGCCGGTGAGGTGCCGCGCTGGCTGGACCTGGCGGAGGTGGACAACATCCGCGACCTCGGAGGCCTGCCGGTGCGCGGCGGCGGCACGACGCGGCGTGGCGTGGTGTTCCGGGCGAGCACCCTCCAGGACGCCACGGCGGACGACGTCGAACTGCTGCTCGGCCGGTACCGCCTGCGTACCGTCCTCGATCTGCGCGGTCCCGACGAGGCCGCCCTGGAAGGCCACGGCCTGCTGGCGGACACCGCGGTACGCAGGGTGAACCTGCCGGTCAGCCGAGTGCGGGCGCTGGTCACCGACGCCGTGCCGGCGACGACCGCGGAGGACGGCGACACGGCCGGGTTCTACCTGGGACTCCTCGACGGCAGCGGTGAGTCGCTGGTCGCCGCCGCGCGCGTCGTGGCGGACACCGACCAGCACGCCGTGGTGTTCCACTGCGCCGTCGGCAAGGACCGCACCGGTGTCCTGGCCGCCCTGCTGCTGGACGCGGTGGGTGTGCCCGCCCCCGCCATCGCCGCCGACTACGCGCTCACCGCGCAGCGCGTCGTCCGCATCCGGGCCCGGCTCACGCGGCTCCCCTCCTATCGCGATCTGCCCGCCGTGGAGCACGCCTTCATGGCATCCGAGCCGCGCGTCATGCACCGCTTCCTGGACGCCCTCCACACCGACCACGGGGGAGCGGGGCCCTGGCTCCGCGACCGCGGCCTCACGGACACGGAACTCGACCGCCTGAAGGAGGTCCTGGTCGCGCCCGCGAAACCCTGACCTGGCGGTTCGGCAGACCCCGGCAGGGCGGTGCCCCACGGTGGCCGCGTGATGCGCCGCCCCGGGTCGCCGACGGCCACAGGGGGACCGGGGCCGTCGGCCGTGGCGATCCGCCGGGAGAACGCGGCCGTGGGGCATGTGGTAGCCGGTCACGCGGAGGGCCACAGCGTGACGTGGACGGCGGGGCGGAAGCGGGAGGGGGCGACACCGGTGCCGGGGGCGCCCATGACGCGGGTCGCGGCGGCCGTGTGGAGGAAGTGCAGGAAGGCGTCGGTCGCGGGGGAGCGGAAGCCGGGCGGCAGCACGGTGGCGTACCAGGTGGCGTACGCAGGTGTCGCCGGGGTGTCGAGCAGGCGCAGCTCGTCGCGGCGCAGGCGCGGCGTGACCAGGTGGGCCACGGCCGGCGCCACGCCCGCGCCCTCCGCCACGGCCTCCCAGGCCGCGGTCTGGTGCGGGAACACCCGGACGCGGGGCTCGGCCACCCGCAGCCTGCGCAGCAGCCGGCCGGCGTCCGCACCGGGGTCGGTGCCGGAAGGGTCCACCAGCCACGTCCAGCGGGAGGGCGGACCCGCCGGCCGGGGCGCGCGGGGCCCGGTCACCGCGACGAGCACGGCGCGGAAGACGGGCTCGCCGATCAGCTCGCCGCCGCGCACGGTGCCCAGGTCCGGGCCGAGCGCCACGTCGGCCAGCCGGTTCTCCACCAGAGCGCGCATCTCGCTGGTGGTGGCCACCCCGAAGGACGCGTCGATCCGGCGGCCCGTCCGCTCTGCGAAGGCCTCCATCAGCGACGGCAGTACGAACTCGGCCAGTGTGCTCGCGGCGACCACACGCAGTTCGTCGGGTTCGCCCTGCGCCGCCCGCACCGCGGCCTCCGCGTCCGCGCTCAGCGCCACCATCCGCGAGGCGACCGGCAGCAGCCGCGCGCCCGCCGGGGTGAGCCGCATCCCGCCGCCCGTCGCGCGGCGGATCAGCGGGTCGCCGAAGTGGGCGCGCAGCGAGCTCAGCGACTGCGACACGGCGGACTCGCTCACGTCCAGCGCCCGCGCCGCGGCGGTGACGGAACCGAGCCGGGCCACCAGCACGAAGGTGCTGAGCTGCGTCACGGTCACCATGCGATTTTCTCGCTTTCGCCCCGATAAGTGAAGACTTATCGGCCCATTGCGCGGGCGCCGCGACAGGGCGCAACATCACGTCACAGCACACGGGGAGCGTTCCTCACGCCGCCTCCCCGGCCATCCGGCCCGCCGGCGGCGCCCCTGGGCACGCCCGGATCCGGGAGGGCCTCATGCAGGTTCCCGCCACGTTCCAGTACGAGAGGGCGACCGGCGTCGACCACGCGATCGAGCTGCTCAGCCGGTACGGGCCCGAGGCCCGGGTGGTGGCGGGCGGCCACAGCCTGCTGCCGATGATGAAACTCCGGCTCGCCCAGCCCGAGGCGCTGATCGACATCAACGGCCTCGACGAGCTGACCCGGATCCGCGTGGACGGCGGCGAACTCGCCGTCGGCGCCATGGTCAGGCACGCGGACCTGCTGGCCTCCGCCGTGGTCGGCGAGCACTTCCCCATCCTCCGCGACGCGGAACGGATGATCGCCGATCCCCTCGTGCGCAACCGCGGCACGGTCGGCGGCTCGCTCTGCCAGGCCGACCCGTCCGAGGACCTGTCCGCCGCGTTCTCCGCGCTGCGCGCCACGCTGGTCGCCCAGGGGCCGGGCGGCCGGCGGGTCGTCCCGGTCCGGGAGTTCTTCCTCGGCCCGTACGAGACGGCGCTCGGCGAGGCCGAGCTGCTGGTGGAGATCCGGGTGCCGATCCGCTCGCACGCCAGCGCGTACCGCAAGGTCGAGCGACGGGCAGGCGACTGGGCCGTGGCGGCCGCGGGCGCGGTGCTGGAGCTCTCCGGGGGAGTGATCACCGAGGCCGGGGTGGGGCTGACCGCGGTCGGCGCGCCCCGGTTCGTGGCCGAGGAGGCGGAACGGTTCCTGCGCGGCGGACCGCCCGAGGAGGAACGCCTCGCCGAGGCGGGCCGGATCGCCGGCGAGGAGTGCCGGCCCTCCGCCGACCAGCGCGGCCCCGTCGACTACAAGCGGCACCTCGCCGCGGAGCTCACCGTACGGGCGCTGCGCGCCGCGGCCGCCCGTGCCCACGGGCAGGAGGCCTGACATGCGGATCACGGTGACCGTGAACGGCGAACGGCACACCCGGGACGTCGAACCCCGGCTGCTGCTCGTGCACTTCCTCCGCGACGAGCTGGGCCTCACCGGCACCCACTGGGGCTGCGACACCTCCAACTGCGGGGTCTGCGCGGTCTGGCTGGACGGCGCGCCCGTCAAGTCCTGCACCGTGCTGGCGGTGATGGCCGACGGCCACGAGGTGCGCACCGTCGAGGGCCTGGCCGACGGGGCGGCGCTCGACCCCGTGCAGCAGGGCTTCGTCGCCTGCCACGGACTGCAGTGCGGCTTCTGCACCCCCGGCATGATGATGACCGCCCGCTGGCTGCTCGACCACGACCCCGATCCCTCGGAGGAGGACATCCGCGAGGCGATCTCCGGCCAGGTGTGCCGCTGCACCGGGTACGAGAACATCGTGCGCGCGATCCGCTGGGCCGCCGAGCACGGCGGTACCGCGCGGCCCGCCGAGGAGGGCACCGAGGAAGCGCGGCCGGCGCCCGGCCGTGAGGAGGTGCGGACATGACCGCCACCGAGGAACGGCCGGTCGGCTTCGGGCGGATGACCCGCAAGGAGGACGCGCGGTTCGTCCGCGGCCACGGCACCTACGTGGACGACGTGCGACTGCCCGGCATGCTCCACGGCGCCGTCCTGCGCAGCCCGCTGGCGCACGCCCGGATCCTGTCCGTCGACACCAGCGCCGCCGAGGCCCATCCCAAGGTCAGGGCCGTCATCACCGGCGAGACCCTGGCCGGGCTGGGGCTGGCCTGGATGCCCACGCTCTCGTACGACACCCAGGCCGTGCTCGCCACCGACAAGGTGCGCTTCCAGGGTCAGGAGGTCGCCTTCGTCGTCGCCGAGGACCGCTACGCGGCCCGCGACGCCCTCGAACTCATCGACGTCGAGTATGACCCGCTGCCTCCCGTCGTCGACGCCCGCAGGGCGCTCGACCCCGACGCGCCGCTGATCCGCGACGACAAGGACGGGCAGACCGGCAACCACATCTTCGACTGGTCCGCGGGCGACAAGGAGCGCACGGACGAGGTCTTCGCGGGCGCCGACGTCGTCGTCGCACAGGACATGCTGTACCCCCGTGTCCACCCCGCGCCGCTGGAGACCTGCGGAACGGTCGCCGACATGGACGCCATCACCGGCAAGCTCACCGTCTGGTCCACCACCCAGGCCCCGCACGCGCACCGCACCATCTACGCGATGGTGGCCGGCATCCCCGAGCACAAGATCCGGATCATCTCCCCCGACATCGGCGGCGGCTTCGGCAACAAGGTCGGCATCTACCCCGGATACGTCTGCGCGGTCGTCGGCTCCATCGTCACCGGAAAACCCGTCAAGTGGACGGAGGACCGCTCGGAGAACCTGATGAGCACCTCCTTCGCCCGCGACTACCACATGCACGGGGAGCTGGCCGCGACGAAGGACGGAAAGATCCTGGGCCTGCGCGTGAAGGTGATCGCCGACCACGGCGCCTTCAACGCCACCGCCCAGCCCACCAACTTCCCGGCCGGCTTCTTCGGCGTCTTCACCGGCTCGTACGACCTGGCCGCGGCCCACTGCGAGGTCACCGGCGTCTACACCAACAAGGCGCCCGGCGGCGTCGCCTACGCCTGCTCCTTCCGCGTCACCGAGGCCGTCTACCTGGTCGAGCGGATGGTCGACGTGCTCGCCGCGGAACTCGGCGCCGACCCCGCCGAGCTGCGGATGCGCAACCTGCTGCGCCCCGAGCAGTTCCCGTACACCTCCAGGACCGGCTGGGAGTACGACTCCGGCGACTATCCGCGCGCCCTGCGGCTCGCGATGGACCTGGCGCACTACGAGGACCTGCGCCGCGAGCAGGCCGAGAAGCGCGACCGGGGCGAACTCATGGGCATCGGAGTCAGCTTCTTCACCGAGGCCGTCGGCGCCGGCCCGCGCAGGCACATGGACATCCTCGGCCTGGGCATGGCCGACGGCGCGGAGCTGCGCGTCCACCCGACCGGCAAGGCGGTGCTGCGGATCTCCGCCCAGACCCAGGGCCAGGGCCACGAGACGACCTTCGCGCAGATCGTCGCCGAGGAGCTGGGCATCCCGCCCGAGGACGTCGAGGTGGTGCACGGGGACACCGACCAGACGCCGTTCGGGCTCGGCACCTACGGCTCCCGCTCCACCCCGGTGTCCGGAGCGGCCACCGCGCTGGTCGCCCGCAAGGTCCGCGAACGGGCACGGCTGGTCGCCTCGGCGATGCTCGAGGTCAGCCCGGACGACCTGGAGTGGGAGAAGGGCCGCTGGTTCGTCACCGGCGACCCCGACCAGGGCCGCACGATGGCCGAGATCGCGCTCGCCGCGCACTCCAGCCTCGAACTCCCCGAGGGCGTCGAGGGCCACCTCGACGCGACCTGTGTCTACAACCCGCCCAACCTCACCTTCCCCTTCGGCGCCTACATCTGCGTCGCCGACGTCGACGCGGGCACGGGGCAGGTGAAGGTGCGCCGCTTCGTCGCCGTGGACGACTGCGGCACCCGCATCAACCCCACGATCGTCGAGGGGCAGGTGCACGGCGGGCTCGCCGACGGGCTCGGCATGGCGCTCATGCAGGTGATCGCCTTCGACGAGGAGGGCAACTGCCTCGGCGGGTCCTTCATGGACTACCTGCTGCCCACCTCCGTCGAATGCCCCTCCTGGGAGCTCGGCGAGACCGTCACCCCGTCCCCGCACCACCCGATCGGCGCGAAGGGCGTCGGCGAGTCCGCGACGGTGGGATCGCCCGCCGCCGTCGTCAACGCCGTCGTCGACGCCCTGCGGCCGCTGGGCGTACGCCACATCGACATGCCGCTGACCCCGGCGGTGGTCTGGCGGGCCGCGCGGGGACGGCCGCTCCGCACCGACCTGGCGATCACCTGAGGACACCCGATCACCCGAGGCCACCCGATGACGAACCCCCGACTGCTGACCCGCGCGGACGAACTCCGGCACGGCCGGACCCCGTTCGTCCTCGCCACGGTCGTCCGGGCGGAACGGCCCACCAGCGCCAAGCCCGGCGACAGCGCGCTCGTGCTGCCCGACGGCACCGTCGAGGGCTTCGTCGGCGGCACCTGCGCCGAGTCGACCGTCCAGCTCCAGGGCTTGCGCCTGCTGGAGACCGGGGAGTCGGTGCTGCTGCGGATCACCCCCGAGGGCAGGGGCGGCCGCGGGGAGCGGGAGGGCCTGGTCACCGTCGCCAACCCGTGCCTGTCCGGCGGGACCCTCGACATCTTCCTGGAGGCCAACCTCCCGCCCGTACTCGTCCACGTCCACGGGCACGCGCCCATCGCCCGCGCCCTGGTCGACGTCGGCCGCGCCCTCGGGCACGACGTCCGGCCCGCAGGCCCCGGCACGCCGCTGCCGCCCGACCTGGACGTGGTCGTCATCGCCTCGCACGGCCGGGACGAGGAGGCCGTGCTGACCGCGGCGGTGCGTGCCGGGGTCCCGTACGTCGGGCTGGTCGCCAGTCCCCGCCGCGGTGCGGCGGTGCTGGCCGCCCTCGGCCTCGACGAGGAGGAGCGGGGCCGCGTCCACACCCCCGCCGGACTCGACATCGGCGCCCGCACCCCGGCGGAGATCGCCGTGTCCGTGTACGCCGAGATCATCGCCCTGCGGCCGCGGCCCGCCGCCCGCCGCGGCCGCCCGGACACGGCGGTGGGGCGGCCCGTCGCGGAGGCCGTCGACCCCGTGTGCGGCATGACCGTCGCCGTCACCGCCGAGTCCGTCTCGGCGGCCGAGGAGAGCGGCGGCACCGTGTACTTCTGCGGCCCCGGCTGCCGGCACGCCTACACCGACGACCCCACCCGCTACGCGCATGCCTCCTGACCTCGACGCCCTCGTCCCCGACGTCGCCGCCCTGCGCACCCGGCTCGACGCCGCCGACTACCTCGCCGACGACGGGCTCGCCACGGCCCTTCTGCTGGCGGTGCGCATGCGGCAGCCGATCCTGCTCGAGGGCGAACCGGGCGTGGGCAAGACCGAGGCGGCCCGGGCGCTCGCGGCCGTCCTCGACACCCCGCTGATCCGGCTCCAGTGCTACGAGGGTCTGTCCGCCGCGGAGGCGCTGTACGAGTGGAACTACCCGCGGCAACTGCTCGCCATCCGGCTGGCCGAGTCCCGCGGCGAACCGCTGCGCGACGCAGACCTGTTCACCGAGGACTACCTGATGCCGCGGCCGCTGCTGGCCGCGATCAGCCATCCGGGACCGCGGCCGGCCGTCCTGCTCATCGACGAGGTGGACCGAGCCGACGACGAGTTCGAGGCGTTCCTGCTGGAACTGCTGGCGGACGCGGCCGTGACGATCCCCGAACTCGGCACGCGGACCGCGACGGTGCCTCCCGTGGCCGTCCTCACCTCGAACCGCACCCGCGACCTCCACGACGCGCTGAAGCGGCGCTGCCTCTACCACTGGATCGAGTACCCGGACACGGCCCGTGTCGCGGCCGTCATCCGGCGCCGCGTCCCCGGCGCGGGGGAGTGGCTGGCGTCCCGGGTCGCCACCGCGGTGGAACGGCTGCGCTCCGACCACCGGCTCACCAAACCGCCGGGCATCGCGGAGGCCGTCAACTGGGCCGGCGCGATGCGGGCCCTGGGCCTGACCACGCTCGACGCCGACGCCGCGGACCGCACACTCGGCGCGGTGCTCAAGTACGCCGAGGACCTGTCCGAGGTGCGCGCCGCGGGCCTGGCGAGCCTGGTCGACACCGATGTGTGAGCGGCGGCGCCTCTCCGGCGGGCGGTGCCCGGGCCGCGGCCCCGCCCGCACGGCACATCTGGAACCAACGGAGCGCTTCCGGACCGGAGTCCGGTCGGCCGAAGTGCCGTGGAGATGCTGCACGACTCGCTCGCTGCCGAGCGTTCCGGCCCGTGGGTGCCGGGCCCTGGGCACCGGCGGCGCGCACGGGGGGTGAGGGCCGTGCCCGGGGTGCCGATCCGGCACGGCGTGGTGCCCGGGTCGAGCGCGCCGCCGCGGGGGCGGGGCCCACGGACTCGGGACCGGTCGCAAGGGTTCCGCCGGCCGGACGGCGACCGCAGGGATTGCCGGCCCGACGGCGGCGCGTCGTCCGTGTGCGTCGTGGAGCGACTGTGGAACCGGTCCGGAAGTGCCCGCCCTGTTCGCACCGCGGTGCGTCCCGCCCGTCCCGGGCACCGGCGGCGCGCAAGGGGGCGAGGGGCATGACCGGGGCACCGGGACTGGCGGAAATGGCGGCCGCCTTCAGTGGCGCGCTGCGGGGGGCGGGGATCCCGGTGGGGCCGGACAGGGCGGAGCGGTTCGCGCGCGCGGTGACGGTGCTGGCGCCCGCGACGACGAGGGAGTTGCGGCACTGCGCGCTGGCGACGCTGGTGGCGGACCCGGAGCAGATACCGGTGTTCGACGCGGTGTTCCAGGAGGTGTTCGGCGGCGGTGCCGTCCACCACCTGGGGCCGCGAGGGCAGCGGGGCGACCCGCCGCGGTCGCCTCCCGGGGCCGGGCGTCCCGCCCCGAAGGGCGGTGCGGCGGGGCCCCCGGACGATGCCCCGGGGCGGGCGCGGGACGTCGCGACGCCCACGACGGCCAGCCCCGCCGACCGCCTCGCCACCCGGGACTTCGCGGAGCTCTCCGACGAGGAACTCGCCCTCCTCGCCCGGGCGATGCGCGCGATCGTGCTCAACACCCCCGTCCGGCCCTCCCGGAGGCGCAGGCCCGCCCGTCACGGCGAGCGGATCGACCTGCGCCGTACGCTCGCCGCCGGACGCCGCACGGGCGGGCACCCCCTGCGGCTGCGCCGCGTCGTGCCGCGGACCCGGCGCCGGGACCTCGTCGTGCTGTGCGACATCTCCGGGTCGATGGAGCCGTACGCCCGGGCGATGCTGCAGCTGCTCTACTGCGCCTCGCGCGGCGCGCGGGCCGAGGTCTTCACCTTCGCCACCCGGCTCACCCGGCTGACGCCGGTCCTGCGGCGGCCCGGCCTGCCCTCCGACGCGCTGGCGCGCGCCGGGCGGACGGCGCCCGACTGGTCGGGGGGCACACGCATCGCCGAGTGCCTGGCGGAGTTCAACGAGCGCCATGGGCGGCGCGGCATGGCGCGCGGCGCCGTCGTCGTGATCGTCTCGGACGGCTGGGACACCGGCGCCCCCGCCGACCTCGCCCGGCACATGGCCGCGCTCGCGCGGGTCGCCTTCCGGGTCGTGTGGGTCAACCCCCGTACGGCCAGTCCCCGTTACCGGCCGCTCGTCGGCGGCATGGCCGCGGCGCTGCCGTACTGCGACGCCGTGGTGAGCGCCCACGACCTCGCCGCCCTGGACGACTTCGCCGCCGCCCTGTCCGCCCCGGGCCGCCGCCGGGCGGGTGTGCCGCAGGCCGTACCGGGTTCCGTCGCATCCGGCGCCGGTCGCCCGTCCTGATCCCGGCATCCCGGCACCGCCCGGGATCAGGACGAAGGAGTCACCATGCGAGTTCTCGTTGCCGGAGCCGCGGGAGTCATCGGCAGCAGGCTGGTGCCGCTGCCGCGTGCCGTGGGGCACGACGTCGTCGGGCCGGCCCGGTCCGCCGACCGGAACGCCGCGGCCGCCGCGGCGGGAGCGGAGGCCGCCCCGTGGCCGACGCGCTCGACCGCGAGGGCCTGATGCGGGCGGTGCGCGACCACATCGGGCTCTACGACGGCGACACGTACGTCAGGCCGGCAATCGACAAGGCGATGGCCTTCTTCGAGACCCACCTGCGGGGGTGGCGCCGACCGCGGGGTCCCGGGCCCCGCCCGGGCCCCCGGCCCGGCGCCTCAGGCGCCCAGTGCCTTCGCCTCCTTCTGCGGGTCCAGGCCCACCGGGGGGCGGTCCGGGCGCCGGGGCGCCACGCCGCCGAGGGAGCTCAGCCACGCCCAGGTGTCGGCGACCGTCCCGGCGACCGGGCGGCAGCGCAGTCCGGTGGCCAGGGCGCGGGAGACGTCGGCGGTGTGCAGCGTGTCGTACAGCTCGCCCGGCGGGAGCCAGACCGGCAGTTCCGTCCAGGGCTCGATGCCGGCGGCCAGCACCGCCCCCGGCTCCGTCCAGCGCAGATCGGCTCGGCCGCCGGTCACCGCCGCGCAGGCGTCGAGGAGTTCGCACATCGTGGTGTGCCCGGGCGGGCTGACGAGGTTGTAGGCGCCGCCCAGCCCGGCCGCGGCGGCGTCCAGGACCCAGGCGGCGAGGTCGCGGGCGTCGACGTACTGCAACGGCAGATCGCGGGGGCCGGGGGCGAGGACGGGGCCGCCGCGGGCGATCCGGGTGAGCCACCACGGCAGGCGGCCGATGTTCTCGTAGGGGCCGAGGATCAGGCCCGCGCGCACCAGCAGCGCCCGGTCGCCGAAGGACTCGGCCGCGGCCAGTTCCCCGCCGCGCTTGGCACGCGCGTAGTCGACGTCGGGGCCGTCGCCGGGGGCGGCGGCCACCACGGGCCCGTCCTCGTCGAGCCCGGCGGCGGCCGGACAGGTGTACACGGAGCGGCTGGAGACGTAGGCGTACGTCCGGGCCCGGCCGGCCAGGAGCCGGGCGGTGTCCCGCACGGCGACGGGCGCTCCCGACCACGTGTCGACGACCGCGTCCCACTCGCCGTCCACCAGGGCCGCAAGGCCGCCCTCGGTGCCCCGCTCCCCGCGCAGTACGGCGGCTCCGGGCGGGGCCTCGTGCCGGCCGCGGTGGAAGACCGTCACCTCCCAGCCCCGTTCGAGCGCCCCTTCGACGACGGCGCGTCCCACGAACTCCGTACCACCCAGCATCAGCAGCCTCATGACGGCCACTCTGCCCGCCCGCGCGGCCGGGCGTCAGCGATCACGCTCTGGGCGCAACTGCGCGGCCGGCGCCGTCAGCATCAGGTCGACCGCGGTCTCGAAGGAGCTGCCGGCGATCATGTGCAGATGCCCGCGCACCGCGGACAGCGCGGGGAACGTCCGCGCGTTCACCGTCACCGACTCAGCCCGGACCACGGCTGGTTCATGCTCGCCCTGCCCGGCGGCATCATCCTGGCCGGCCTGGTCGTGGCCGCCCGCGCCAAGTACCTGCGAAGCTCTCCGTACTTCGCCACCGGCCGCGGCACGGACGCCGACGCCCTGACCCTCCCGATGGACCGCACGACCGCCTGAACGCCCGGACTCCCGTATCCCTCCGTCCCTGGAGCGCCATGTCCCACGCCGACCTCGTCCTCACCGGCGGCCCGGTGCACACCGTCGACCCCGTCCTCGGCCGGGCCACCTCGGTCGCCGTGCGCGACGGCCGGATCGCCGCCGTCGGCCACGACGAGGTCCGCGAGCTGATCGGACCCGGCACCGAGGTCGTCGACCTGGCCGGGAGGATGCTGCTGCCCGGTTTCCAGGACGCCCACGTGCATCCCCTCGGCGCCGGTCTCGAGCTGGGTCAGTGCCATCTCGCCGACGCCCACGAGGCGGACGAGTACCTGCGGATCGTCCGCGGCTACGCCGACGCGCACCCCGAGGCCGAGTGGATCACCGGCGGCGGCTGGTCGATGGACGCCTTCCCCGGTGGCACCCCCACCGCCGTGCTCCTCGACACCGTCGTCCCCGACCGCCCGGTCTTCCTCCCCAACCGCGACCACCACGGCGCCTGGGTCAACTCCCGCGCCCTGGAACTCGCCGGGATCACCCGGGACACCCCCGACCCCGCCGACGGCCGCATCGAGCGCGACGCCGACGGCAACCCCACCGGCATGCTCCAGGAAGGCGCGCTCCACCTCGTCGGCCGGCTCCTGCCGCCCGTCACCGCCGCCGAGCAGACCGCCGCCCTGCTGCGCGCACAGGGCGTGCTGCACTCCCTCGGCGTCACCGCCTGGCAGGACGCCATCGTCGGCACGTACGCGAACATGACCGACCCGGTGCCCGCCTACCACGCCCTGATCGCCGACGGGCTGCTCACCGCGCGCGTCGTCGGCGCCCTGTGGTGGGACCGCGCCCGCGGCGCCGAGCAGATCCCCGGACTCGTGGAGCGGCGCGCCGCCGTCAGCCGGGGCCGCTTCCGCGCCACCAGCGTCAAGATCATGCAGGACGGCATCGCGGAGAACGGGACGGCGGCCCTGCTCGGCCCCTACCTCACCGCCTGCGGCTGCGCCTCCGCCAACAGCGGCATCAGCTTCGTCGACCCGGCCGCGCTGGCGAAGCACGTCACCGAACTCGACGCGCTCGGCTTCCAGGTGCACTTCCACGCCCTCGGCGACCGCGCCGTCCGCGAGGCACTGGACGCGGTCGCGGCCGCCCGCACGGCCAACGGGCACCACGACACCCGGCACCACCTCGCCCACCTGCAGGTCGTCCACCCCGATGACGTCGCCCGCTTCCGCGCGCTCGGCGCGACCGCCAACATCCAGGCGCTGTGGGCCGCCCACGAACCCCAGATGGACGAGCTCACCCTGCCCTTCCTCGGCCCCGAACGGGCCGCCCGGCAGTACCCCTTCGGCGACCTGCTGCGCTCCGGCGCCGCGCTCGCCGCGGGCAGCGACTGGCCGGTGAGCAGCCCCGACCCCTTCCAGGCGCTGCACGTCGCCGTCAACCGCCGCACCCCGGACGCCCCGGACGACGCACCCGTCTTCCTGCCCGGGCAGCGCATCGACCTCGCCGCAGCCATCGCGGCGTACACGGCGGGGAGCGCGTACGTGAACCACCTCGACGACACCGGCACCGTCACCCCCGGCAAGCTCGCCGACCTCGTCGTCCTCGACCGCGACCCCTTCGCCGGCCCGCCCGGGGAGATCGCCGCGACCCGCGTCCTGCAGACCTTCGTGGGCGGTGAGCGGGTGTACGCGGCACCGGACGCGTAACGGGGGTGCCGGGGCGTCAGCCCGTGGCGCCGTCGTCGGGCCGCACGGTGATGTGATCCGGCTCCAGCTCCAGCAGCACGCGATGGCGGATGTCCAGCGCGGTGGTGAAGTCCTGCGGCAGCTGGAGCCGGCCGGCACGGTCGACGGTGGCGTACTCACGGGCGTGGACCGTGGTTCTGCCCTGCTCGTCGACCGTGGTGTGCCGGACCACCTCGGAGGCGGTGCGGCCGTCACGGATGGCCACCGTGCGGTCGACGGCCGTGGCGACCGCCTGGTCGTGCGTGACGACGACGATCGTCGTGCCGAGCTCCTCGTTCGCCGTGCGGAAAGCGGCCAGGACCTGGTCGGCGGTCGCCGAGTCCAACTGGCCGGTCGGCTCGTCGGCCAGCACCAGGGACGGGTGGTTGGCCAGTGCCACGGCGATGGCGGTGCGCTGCTGCTCGCCGCCGGACATCTGCTCCGGCCGCCGGTCGGCACAGTGCGCGATGCCCATCATCGTCAGCAGATCGGCGGCGCGCTGCGCACGCCGCTGCCGGCCCTTGACACCGCCTCCGAGCCGCATGGGCAGCACGACGTTCTGTGCGGCGGTCAGGTACGGCAGCAGATTGCGCGACGTCTGCTGCCACACGAACCCGACCACCTCGCGCTGATAGCGCAGCCGGGACGAGCTGTCCAGGGCGAGCAGGTCGAAGCCGGCCACCGACGCCGCCCCGGCCGTGGGCACGTCCAGCCCGGCCAGGATGTTGAGCAGGGTCGACTTGCCGCTGCCGGACGCGCCCACCAGCGCCATGAGCTCGCCGTGCGCCACCAGCAGGTCCAGCCCCTGCAGCGCCTGCACCTCCACGCCCTGAGCGGTGAAGATGCGTACCAGCCGGTCGCAGACGATCAGCGCGTCCTGCCCGTAGGCAGGCCGCTCCCTGCGCGCGGCGGCACGCCGCTCCAGCTCGGCCAGTGTCACGCCGCCCGGCTCCGCCGCTCCGGAGATGTTCTCGGTCATCCTCGCTCACCCATCCGCAGTTCCGTTCCCTCTCCGCGCCGCCCCGTCGCCCACGCCTGCACCGCCAGCACCGCGCAGGCCAGCACGACGAGCCCGGCGGCCGGCAGCAGCAGCGAGACCGGGTCGGTGCGCAGCACCGTCTCCGGCAGTACCGTGACCGGGGCGCGGGTGGTGAAGGCGAGCGCGGTCAGGTCCACGCCCGGCCGCAGCAGCGGCACCGTCGCCAGACTCACCAGGATGCCGCCGACCGCGCCGAGCAGGACCTGCGGCAGCATCTCCAGGACCGCCAGCCACTGACGCTGGCGCCCGGGCATCCCCATGGTCCGCAGCCGCGCCAGCAGGGCCCGCCGCTGCGGCGCGTTGTGGAGGAGGGCGAGCACCAGCGCCAGGGCGCTGTAGCCGGCGCCCGCCGCGACGGCGGCGATGTACACGCGCCGGGCGCCGGACTGCAGGGCCGTGGTGACGAACGACGCGCGCTCCTCGGACCGCACGGCGACCGCCAGGTCCGGCGCGACCTCGCGCACGGCCGCGCGCAGTGCCCGGCCGTCCAGCCGCGGGCCGGTCGCGTACAGCGTCGTCGGCTCGTGGACGTATGTGCCGGCGATGTACGGGTGCGTCCGCGCCATGGCCGCCGCGGAGACCACGACGAAGTCGCCCACCGGGACGGCCGGTGTCAGGTCCCGGGTCGCGACGACCCGTATCTCGGTCCGGCCGGAGGAGGCATGCACCGTCACGGTGCCGCTCCCGAACTCCCGCGCCAGCTGAGGCGAGACGACCGCGGGCAACGGCCCCGGGCCGTCGGCGGCCAGCATCCGCGCCGGAAAGGAGCCGCCGATGCCGGTGGACTCCACGAGCGCGGCGTACCGCTCCGGGTCGGCGATCACCAAGGTGTACAGGGTGTTGGCCGGGGTCGTCGTCAGCCCCTTCTCGATCCGGACCGGAAGGGTGCCGCGTACGCCGTCGACCTGCCGGACCCGCGCGGCCAGGCCCTTCGGCAGCGTGCCGAGGGACTCGATCCGCGCGTCGGCGCCGACGCTCCTGACCGCGGCGCGGTCGCGTCCCGACTCCACCCCGGTGAGGACGGAACCGCCGAAGGACGTCACGGCGAGCGCCACCAGCACCGCCAGCAGCGGCAGTGCCGCCGTCGACGGGGTACGGCCGGCACGGGCCAGCCCAAGGTGCCACACGGCTCCGGGAAGCCGGGCGGAGGGCCGGGCGAGCAGCCGCAGCGGCAGCGGGTACAGCCGCAACAGGACCACGGCGGCGATCACCGCGACCAGCACGGGTGCGGCGGCCGCGAGCGCGTCCGCGCCGCCGTCCGCCGTGCCCCGGCGCCGCAGCGCGAGCACCGCGCCGGTCACGACGACCGCCACCGTCAGCTCGGCCACGGTGCGGCGGCGCGAGGGGCGTGCGTCGGCGAGGTCCTCCCGGCCGTCGGGGCGCGGCCGGCGGGCGAGCGCGACGGCCCGCAGCGGCAGCGCCAGCGCGGCGACGACCGCGACCAGCAGCCCCGCCAGGACGGAGGCCGCGGCCCGTTCGGCCGGCACCAGCAGCAGGGCCGCCAGCACCCCGGCGGCGGCGGAGGGGACCACGACGAGGGCGCTCTCCCCGAGCAACCGGGCCGCGAGTGCGGCCACGCTGCTCCCGCGGGCCCGCAGCAACCGCAGTTCATCGCGCCGCCGGGTGGCCGCCAGGCCGCCGGCCATCATCACCACGACGGCGGCGACGGTGCCGACCCCCACCGTCGCGATCAGGACCAGCGGCGCGGCCGCCGCGCGCTCGCGGGCGAAGGGCTCCAGCAGTGTGGCGAGGCCCTCCTCCTCGAGGCGGAGTCCCGGACGGCCGGAGAGTCTCGCCAGGCGCGTCGCGTCAGGACCGCCGGCCAGCGAGGCGAGCCGGTCGCGCAGCGCGGGGACCTCGTGGGCGGAGAGCGCGGCGACCTCGGCCGGGTGGTGCCAGTACAAGCGGCCGCCGTTGGCCAGCCCGAGCACGGCCTCGGCGGCGTTCTGGTCGATGAGGACGGAGAAGTTCCAGTAGTACTTGGGGTCGTCTCCCGGCGGTGGGGGGACGGTGACCAGTCTCGCGGACTTCAGATCAGGTTCCGCGTTCCAGAAGCCCGCGCCGGGGGAGCGCGGTTCGACGATCCCGGTGATCCGCACGGTCAGCGCCGACCCGGCCGCGTCCGGGACGTGGAGCGCGGAGCCGGCCCGCAGGCCGAGCACCTTCGCGGTGCGCGCCGTGAGCACCGCTTCGACAGCGCCCGTCCCGGCCCGGGGTCCCGGCAGACGCCCGGACAGCAGCCGGCTGCGGCTGTCCAGCCCGGGCTGGGCGACAAGGGTGACCTTCGGGTCGAGGCCGCTGGGGCGTGGCAGCCCCGGATCGGAGACGGGCGCGGGCCGGTCGTTGCGCACCCCGTAGACGGCCCCGGCCGGGTCGAGATTCAGCGGCGGCCGCACGATGCGCTGGAACGCCGCCTCGGTCGCGGCCAGGGAACGCGGGGCGAGCGAGGAACCGTCCGCGGTGCCGGCCGAATAGCGCGATATCCCCGTGGAGACGGAGACGCTCCGGTCGGCCAGGGACGCGCCGGTGACCGTGTCGCGCAACGCGGCGTCCTCGTACGCGTCGACGGCCCGCGGCAGCGCCGCGGCGAGGAACGCGGTCACCAGCACCAGCGCGGCCAGGGCCAGCGCACCGCCGGGAGCGGCGCGCAACCGGGCGCGCGTCCACGACTCGTGGCCCGTTGTACGGGTCGCGGCCATGTCAGTCACCTCCTTGCCGGCGCAGGGCCCGGGCGGGATCGGCGGTTCGCAGCACCGTCACGGCGACGGCGAGCAGGGGCAGTACGGCAACGGCGGCGAGCAGCCGGACGAGCGGCCCGGCGGGCAGCTCCACCCGTACCGCGGGAACGGGGCTGCCCGCCCCGGTCGTCAGAACGATCAGCGGCACGATCAGATGCGTCAGCACGCCGCCGAGCAGCGCGCCCACCACCACCGCGACCACGACCAGCAGAGCCTGCTCGGTCGCGATCACCCGGGCCAGCGACCGCCGCGACGCGCCCATGGCGCGCAGCATCGCGAACTCCGCCGACCGCTCCCGCACCGCACCGGCGGCCGCCACCGCGAAGCCGACCGCGGCCAGCACCGCGGCCACCACCACCGCGGCGGGGAGCGCGGACAGCGGGCCCGCGCCGAGCGGGTCGCGCTCCAACTCGGCACGCCGCTCGTCGCGGACGAGAACCGAGGTGACGTCCCCGCGGGCGCGCAGGGAGGTCGCGACACGGCGGGCGGCGCCCGGTTCGGTGCCCAGCCACCACTCGGCCGGCTGCAGGCTGGGCAGATCGTTGTAGGCCAGCGTCCGGTTCGCGCTCGCCAGGTCGATCAGGAGCGCGCCCCCGTCGGTCCTGGAGGAATCGGGCGCGGTGGCCGGCAGGGCACGCACCGCGGCGGTGATCCGGACGGTGAACCGTGTGCCCGCCAGGTCGACCGGCACCGTGCGGCCCACCCGGGCGTCGACGGCCCGCAGGAAGGCGTCGGTGGCGACCGCCGGCAGCACCTTCGCCGGCGGTGCGCCCGCCCACAGCGAGACCGAGGCCGTCTTCGAGCCGAAGGTGAAGGGCCAGGTCTCCGTGGGCTCCTGCCCGGTGTCGTACCGGAGGGTGAGCGGGGTACGCGCGTCGGAACGCGGCGTGCCGGTGGTGCGCGAGATGCGGAAACCGTGCTCCGGTTCGGCCGGGAAGTCGGGGTTGTCGATCTGGGCCCGGGCCGACCACGGGGACCCGGCCCCGGTGGGGACCGGTACGTCCCGTACGCCGCCGTCCGCCGCCACCGTGCGCAGGGCGGCGAGGGTGAGGCGGTGGTGCTCGGTCCTGGTCGGCAGCAGGTACTCGGCCTTGAGGGCGGTGACCCGCAGGGGCCCGGCAGGCGCGGCGCCGCGCGCCCGCCCGGCCGCGGCGGCGAAGTCCGCCTCCAGGACGTGCTGTTCGCCGTCGGCGGACATCTCGCCCAGGACGAAGGTGTAGGGCACGCCGTAGCGGTCGACGACGGTCGCGTACAGGCGGTCCGTGACGGTGCCCCGGACCGTGCGGCCCCCGGGACCGAGTGCCTCCAGCCGCGCGGTGACGCGCAGTCGGGCGGCGCCTGCGGGAAGGACGAAGCCGGCCTCCCGGGCCTCCGGGCCCACGCCGGTCCGCAGCGGCCGGGCCAGCCCCGCCGCGGAGCGGTCGGACAGGTCGCCGCGCAGCCGCATCACGCGGGCCATTGCCTCGCTGTCCAGGGCAAGCACCGTCGCCTCCCGGTCCTCGGGCAGCGCCACTCCCGCACGAGCGGCCGGGGTGACGGCCGCGATCCCGGGAATGCCGTCGTACACACCTCCCTGACCGAAGGGCGGCGTGGTCGTACCGGTCACCCGGATGTCCGTGCCCACCGCGAAGTCGGCCTGGTCGCGCTGCGAACGGGACCAGCTGGCGTTCTCCCCGATCGCGAACAGGCTGATCGACACGGCGAACACCAGCAGCAGGGCCGGCCCGGCGCCGCGGCCCGGCCGCCGCGACAGCTGCCAGCCGGTCAGTGCCGCCTGCAGACCGCGCGTCCTGGCCGCCCGCCGCTCGCCCAGCCGGGCGGCCGGCGGCAGCAGCCGCAGCGCGAGGACCGCCCCCGCCAGCAGGCACAACGCGGGAGCCACCACCAGGATCGGATCCAGGCCCAGCGTGCCGACGGTGTCGGCGGACAGGGCGCCCGTCCCGGCGCCACGCCGGGACAGCTGCCAGTACGACAGACCGGCCACGACGGCCAGCCCGAGGTCCATGCCGGCCTGCGCGGCGCCGGGCAGCGCGCGCCGCCGCCCCCGCGCGGCCTGCTCGCCGGCGTACGTGCGCGAGCGGCGCAGCGCGGGCGCGACCACGGCGAGGGCGCACGCCAGCGCGGTCAGCGCCGCCACCGACCACGCGGTGGCCGCCGACGGTTCGAGCCGCACCCCCGCCCTGGCCAGCGCCCCCTGTCCGGCCAGTACCCGTACCAATGGCCCGGCCAGCAGCGGTGCCAGCACCGCGGCGGGCACGGCGAGGAGCAGCGCCTCGGCGGCGCCGAGCCCGGCGATCCGGGCGCGCGAGCCACCGCGGGCCCTCAGCTGCGCGGTCTCGCCGGAACGTTCCTCCGCGAGGAGCCCGGCGACCAGGAACAGCGAGAGGGCCGCCAGCAGCATCAGTTGCAACGCGCTGATCAGCAGGGTCGACCGGCTCACCAAAAGGGTTCGCCGCAATTCGGTGAGCAGCTGCGGCAGTTCGCTGCTCGCCGTCGCCGTCCCGGCGGAGGAGTCGCCCTGCAGGAGCCGGACCGTCCGCCGGACGTCGAGGCTGACCCGGTCGATCCGGGCCGTCGTCATGGTGGAGAAGTCGGCGCGCGCCTGCCAGCCCATCTCGGCCGCGGCCACGGCGCCGGAGCCGAACGCCCGGGGATCGACGAGCATCGGCCCGTACGTCGTGAACGCCAGCGTCCGCACCCCGCGTCCGCCCAGCGGGTCGAGCCGCCAGTACAGCGCCTCCCGGTCGACGGGCCGGTAAAGGCCCGTCACCCGTACACGCAGCGTGCCACCGTGGAGCCGGTCGGCCAACGACACCAGGTCGCCGGGGCGCAGCTTCAGCGCCGTCGCGGCCGTCCGGGGCAGTGCGACGGGGACCGGGCCCTTGCCGTCGGCCGGGGCCCCCGGGAAGGCGCCCTCGGTCAGGGTCACCCGGGACCGGTCCAGGGTGGCGAGGAGCGTCAGGTCCGGGTCGCCGGTGCGCGGCGCGCCCGGTGGACGCAGGGTCATCGGCAGGCCGTACGGTCCCGAGCGGGTGCTGGACGAGACCCGGACCGGAAGCCCGTCGTAGGCCCCCGCGAGGGTCTTCCGCACACGGGAGTCCAGCCGCCCGGTGTCCTGGCCCGCCACATCGGACTGGACTTCGACGAGGGTCCTGGCGACCGACTGGTCCTGGAGCGCGCGCCGGAGCCCCGCGTCCCCGACCGCGTTGCTGAACGCGGCAAGCGCGGTCACCGCACAGGTGGTCAGCACCATGGACAGCAGTGCCGCACCGAGCAGCAGTCGGTGTGCGCGCAGGCGCAGGAAGACGAACCCCGGCACCATGCCCCCCGTTCTCGATGCCCGTAACAATGTGTTGCGAGTGTTCCGCCGTGCCAGGCCACCGCCCGGCGGTGAGGAATGACACCGCCCCGGCCCACGCCAAGGCGGGCCCGTACGTGAGTCCTCACGGCGACCCGACGATATGGCCGCACGCGAGTGCGACCGCCGCGATCAGCATATCCGCAAGCCGCCACTCGTCCCACCGTGTGAACAGTGGCACCGCGCACAGTGGCACAGTGGCATCGCACTATGCTGTCCGCCATGAGCGAGGGACTGCTGGAACGACGTGACGGACCGGCCGGCGACGGGGCGGCAGCCGACGCGATGGTCGTGGTCGAGGACCTGGTGCGCACCTACGGCACCGGGGAGACCGCCGTGCGCGCGCTGGGCGGGGTCTCCTTCAGCGTGGCGCGCGGCGAACTCGTCGCCCTCAAGGGGAGGTCCGGCTCCGGCAAGACCACCCTGCTCAACCTGATCGGCGGCCTCGACCGTCCCGACGCCGGCAGTGTCCGCGTCGACGGCACCGAAGTCACCGGCCTCGGCGAGCGCGAGCTGCTGGCCCTGCGCCGGGACCGCATCGGCTTCGTGTTCCAGTCCTTCGGGCTGCTCCCCGTCCTCACCGCCGCCGAGAACGTGGGCGTTCCTCTCCGGCTCCGCAAGACCGCCCGTCGCGAACGCGAGGAGCGCGTCGCGCTGCTGCTCTCCCTCGTCGGCCTCGAAGGCCACGCGGCCCAGCGCCCCGGCGAGATGTCCGGCGGCCAGCAGCAGCGCGTCGCCATCGCCCGCGCCCTCGCCAACCGCCCGGCCCTGATCATCGCCGACGAGCCGACCGGGCAGCTGGACGCCGACACCGGCCGCTCCGTGATGGAACTGCTGCGCGCCGTCGTCCACAGCGAGGGCGTCACCGCCCTCGTCGCCACCCACGACCCCCAGCTCCTCGCCCTCGCCGACCGCGTCCTCGAACTCCGCGACGGCCACATCGTCGCCCCCGACTGAACCGGCCGAGCCCGGCACACCGTCGTGGGCTCTCCCGGCGCCCCGCGGTGTGATGGTGCGCCGGCCGGAGTGGAGCGACCCGGAGCCCGTCACCCGGCGGTGCACCCCGGCCGGAGGCACGACACCCGGGGCGGGACACTGCCGGCGGAGCATCAGGAAGTCCTGCGTTCGGGCCCGATGGGCCACGTCCCGGTGCGCAGCACAGGCGATAGTGCGCCGCGCGTGCTTCGAGGCGCCGTCCCCGGGCCCAGCCGAGGGCGGCGACGGCCGGGAGGCCGAGGATCAGCACGGGCAGCGGAAGCCGTCGCCAGGTGCCGCGGGCGGGGGCCCTGCCGACCAGCGCCGCGTGGCCGTCACGGGTGGGGCGGCGCTGCCACCACATCCGGTAGCCCCACACGATTCCGAGGACCATCCCGAGCGCGGCGACCGCGAGCACGATCTGGTTGGCGACCCCGAACAGCAGCGGGCGCAGCCCGGCGCGATCACGCCGGACCGGAACCCAGGTGCTCGGCCGTACGTGCCGGCATCGTCCGTGCCCGCGTCGGCCACCGGGCGCCGCGGTGCCCCGGTGCCGGGACTGTGCCCGGGAAGGGGGAGCGGGCCGGTCACCCGCTTGCCGGGAATTCGGCCCCGGCTCTTCGGTCCGGCGGCCCAGGGTCGTGGGGGCTCCGCCTCCCCGTCCCGGGCGGGGTGATCACCGCTGGGTCCGGTCCCGGAGGGCGCGCCTTGCCCCTGTCCAGGTGTTACGTATAACGTTCGCGCATGTCCCGTATCGCCCTGGTCACCCTCGTCGTCCGCGACTACGACGAGGCCATCGCCTTCTACACCGGCGCCCTCGGTTTCGAGCTCGCCGAGGACGAGCCGCGCCCCGGCGGCAGCCGGTGGGTCGTCGTGCGCCCGCCCGGCGGCGGCGCCACGGGCGGCGGGCTGCTGCTCGCCCGCGCCAAGAACGACGCGGAGCTGGCGCGGGTCGGCGACCAGACCGGTGGGCGGGTCGGCTTCTTCCTGCACACCGAGGACTTCGCGGGGGACTACGCGCGGATGCGCGCCGCAGGGGTCACCTTCCTGGAGGAGCCCCGCCACGAGGCGTACGGCTCGGTCGTCGTCTTCCAGGACCCGTACGGGAACCGCTGGGACCTCCTCCAGCCCGCCACCACCGCCACCACCGACCAGGAGCGCCCCGCGTGACCACGCCCACCCCCGACACCGACCTGATCCGCCGGCTGCCGAAGGCCGTACTCCACGACCACCTGGACGGCGGCCTGCGCCCGGCCACCCTGGTCGAACTCGCCGCGGAGATCGGCCACACGCTGCCCGCCACCGACCCCGGGGCGCTGGCCGCCTGGTACTTCGACGCCGCCAACTCCGGCGACCTGGTGCGCTACATCGCCACCTTCGAGCACACCATCGCCGTGATGGGCACCCGCGAGGGCCTGCTGCGCGTCGCCGAGGAGTACGTGCTGGACCTCGCCGCCGACGGCGTCGTGTACGGCGAGGTCCGCTATGCCCCCGAACTGCTGGTGCACCGCGGTCTCGCCCTCGCCGAGGTCGTCGAGGCCGTCCAGGAGGGCCTGGCCGCCGGAATGGCCAAGGCCGCCGCCGCGGGCACCCCGGTCCGCGTGGGGACGCTGCTGTGCGCGATGCGGATGACCGACCGCAGCCGCGAGGTCGCCGACCTCGCCGTCGCATACCGCGACGCGGGGGTCGTCGGCTTCGACATCGCCGGTGCCGAGGACGGCTTCCCGCCCGCCGACCACCTCGCCGCCTTCGAGCACCTGCGCCTGGAGAACGTCCCGTTCACCATCCACGCGGGCGAGGCCCACGGCCTGCCCAGCATCCACCAGGCGGTGCAGGTCTGCGGCGCGCTCCGCATCGGCCACGGCGTCCGCCTCGCCGAGGACATCGTGGACGGCAAGCTCGGCCGTCTCGCGGGCTGGATACGCGACCGCCGCATCGCGCTGGAGGTCTGCCCGACCTCCAACCTCCAGACGGGGGCCGCCACCTCCATCGCGGAGCACCCCATCACCCTCCTGCGCGACCTCGGCTTCCGCGTCACCCTCAACACCGACAACCGCCTGGTGTCGGCGACGACCATGACCCGCGAGATGGAGCTGCTCGTCACCGAGGCGGGCTGGACCGTGGAGGACCTGCGCGAGGTGACCGTCAACGCCCTCAAGAGCGCCTTCATCCCCTTCGACGAGCGCAACGCGCTGATCCGCGACGTCGTCCTGCCGGGCTACGAGGCGGTGCTCGCCGGGGGCCGCTGACCGACGATGGGCGTACCGGGCCGGCCCTCAGCGGCGCCGCCCGCCGTCCGAACCCCCGCCGTGAGGACGTCCCCGTCACAGAGCTCTTGGAGGACCCGCTGTTCCGGATGTTCGCGGAGCGGGCCGTGGCGACCATGGCCGGGACGGCGCCGCTCTGGCCCGGGTCACGTTGACCAACTGGTATCCCGCCCATGTGCACGAGCGGATCCACCGCGGCGAGGGCGCCCCGGCGAGCGGGGCCGGACGCAGCGAAACGAAACGGAACGCAACGTGTGAGAACGACAGTGCGCCCGGCTAGGCTCCCCCCGACGGGCGGGAACGTCAGAGGGGGAACGGCGCGGTGCACGCGGGGAAACGCCATCGGGCGATCGTGCGCGTGGTCCGGGAGCGCGGATCGAAACGGGCCACGGAGATGGCCGCGGGACTCGGCGTGCCCCCGGTGACCATCGGCGAGGACGCGGAACCGCTCGCCGGACGCGGCCTGGTGCCACGCGTCCACGGCGGGCCCGTGCCGCCCGGGGACCGGGCGGGAACGGCGGCGCCGCCCCGCGCGAGGGCCGGCGGCGAGCCGGTCGCCGGCATGATCGTGCCGTCGGCGGCCCACTGCTGCCCCGAGGTCGGCAAGGGCGCCCGTAAGGCCGTTGCCGCCGCGCCCGCGACCTCCCTCCTACCACTCGACGCCGCGTTCGTCCGCCTGCGGGGCGTCCGGCGCTCCGGCCTCACCACTGGAGCCGTCACGTGACCCGTGCACACCGCCGTCCCCGTACCGTCCTCGCCATGAGCGCCGATACCCGCGAGGCCGTCCTCACCCCGGCCGCGCTCGAACGCCTGCGCCGTGTCGCCCTTGTCGATCCCGCCCTGCTCGTGGAGGACTTCGGCGCCCCCGCGGCGGCGGAGCAACTGGCGGGCGCCGAGGTGCTGTTCACCGGCTGGGGCTGCCCGCCCCTGGACGAGGGGGCGCTGGCCCGAACGCCCCGGCTGCGCGCGGTCGTCCACGCCGCGGGATCGGTCAGGCACCACATCACCGACGCGGTGTGGCAGCGCGGCATCCAGGTCTCCACGGCCGCCGCGGCCAACGCGCTGCCGGTGGCCGAGTACACCGTCGCCGCCGTCCTCTTCGCCAACAAACGGGTCCTGGACTCTGCGCGGGTCTATCGGGACAGCCGCCGCCGCGTCCCGCTGCTCGACGGGTTCCCCGGCATCGGCAACTACCGGCGCACCATCGGCATCGTCGGCGCCTCCCGCATCGGGCGGCGGGTCATCGAGCTGCTGCGCCCCTTCGACCTGCGCCTGCTCGTGCACGACCCCTACCTTGACCCCGGTGAGGCGGTCGCCCTCGGCGCCGAACCGGCCGGGCTCGACCAGTTGTGCCGACTCAGTGACGTGGTCAGCATCCACGCTCCCGAACTGCCCGAGACCCGGCACCTCTTCGACTCCGTGCGGCTGGCGCTGATGAAGGACGGGGCCACACTGATCAACACCTCGCGGGGCACGCTGGTCGACACCGCGGCGCTCACCGCGGAATTGGTCTCCGGCCGCCTGCACGCCGTCCTCGACGTCACCGACCCCGAGCCGCTGCCCGCCGACTCGCCGCTCTACGACCTCCCGAACGTCCTGCTGACCCCGCACGTCGCCGGATCGCTCGGCAACGAGCTGGCCCGGCTCGCCGACACCGCGATCGACGAGATCGAACGCCTTGCCCACGGAGCGCCGCTCGCCCACGCCGTCCACCGCGACACCGTCGAACGCTCCGCCTGAGGAGGGGCCCCGTGGCCGTGCCGCGCGTGCGCGGCGGGACGTACCCTCGCGCCGCGGTGGCGGAGCCCGCTCAGGCGCGGCCGGTGCCCCGGTAGAGGTCCAGCTCGCCGTCGAGCTGGAGGGCGAGCACGGTGGCGTACGGGTCCAGGGCGGCGGGGGAGGGGGCGTCGATCCAGGTGACCCCGGGCACCTCGTGCAGCCCGCCGACGACCCGGTGGCCCAGCTCGGCGCCCGTGCCGACCACCGACACGCGGCGGACGCGGTTGCGCAGCCCCCGCACCGCGACCGTCTCGCGCGGTGCGTCGAAGCACACCAGGTAGAGGGTGCGGCGATCGGCGGACAGGGTGCTGGGGCCGTAGTGGTGCCCGGCGGGCAGCCCGCCGACGGTGCCGTACACGGCCTCGGCGTGCTTGCGGATCCAGTCGCCGAGGCCCTCCAGCCGCTCGGTCTGCTCCGGGGTGACGGTGCCGTCCTCGCGGGGCCCCACGTCCAGCAGGAGGTTGCCGCCGGTGCCGATCGTCTCGGTGAAGTAGCGGACCAGCTGGCGCACCGACTTGTGGTGGTGGTCGGCGTGCTGGAAGCCCCAGGAGTCGTTGACGGTCAGGCACAGCTCCCACGGGCCGGCCGGCGGCTCGACGGGGATGCCCTGCTCCGGGGTGGCGTAGTCGCCGTGGTTCAGCATGCGCGCGTTGAGGATCGTCTCCGGATTGCCCGCCAGGATCCTCGCGGCGAGCGCGTCCAGGCCCCACTGCTCCTCGCTGCGCTCCCACTCGCCGTCGAACCAGAGCAGGTCGGGGCGGAAACGGTCGACCAGTTCGCCGACCTGGGCGTCGCGGTAGCCGAGGTAGCGCTGCCAGGCGGCCGGGTCCTCCTTGCCGTCCTCGGGGGCGACAAAGCGATTCGTCGCCACGTCCTCCGTCGGCGGGGCGGGGGTGGACGACGCTGGCGTAGTCCGGGTGGTTCCAGTCCGAGTGGGAGTAGTAGAGGCCGACCTTCAGGCCCTGTTCGCGCAGCGCCTCGGCGTACGGGGCGACGAGGTCGCGCCCGGCCGGGGTGCGCCGGACGACCGACAGGTCGCCCTGCCCGGTGTCCCACAGGGCGACGCCGTCGTGGTGCCGGGCGGTGAGCACGGCGTAGCGGGCGCCGGCCCGGGCGAAGAGCCTGGCCCAGGCGCGCGGGTCGTACCGCGCGGCGGTGAATCCGCCGAGCTGGCGCATGTACTGCTCGTGAGGGACCTCGCCGCGGTAGAAGGCCCAGGACTCGGGAACGCCGTCGACCGCGTAGATCCCGTAGTGGACGAAGATGCCGAGCTTGGCGTCGGCGAACCACGGCTGCAGGGGCATGCTGACGAGTCCTTGGGGCGAGTGGGGGTATGAGCAGGGGATACATCGGAGGAGTCTTGTCCGCCACGTCGACCCTAAAGGGCAGGGCGACAACCGACAAGCAAGACCTCCGATGTATCCCGTGCTCGCTCTCCCGTCCTCCGCGGCCTCCTACTTCACGGAACCGGCCATGACCCCCTCGACGAAGTGGCGCTGGAAGGCGAAGAAGACCACCAGCGGCACGATCAGCGACAGGAAGGCGCCCGGTGCCAGCACATCGATGTTGGCGCCGAACTGCCGCATCTGCGACTGCAGGGCGACCGTGAGCGGCTCGGTGCCGCTGTCGGCGAAGATCAGCGCGACGAGCATGTCGTTCCAGACCCACAGGAACTGGAAGATGGCCAGGCTGGCGATCGCCGGACGGCCCACCGGCAGCACCAGTTTGCGGAAGATCATCCACTCCGTCCCGCCGTCCATGCGGGCGGCCTCCAGCATCTCGCGCGGGATCTCGGCGAAGTAGTTGCGCAGCAGGAAGATCGCGAACGGCAGCCCGTACGCCACGTGGAAGAGGACCACGCCCGCGGTCGTGCCGAACAGCCCGACCGCTCCGAAGAGCCGGGCCACCGGCAGCAGCCCGATCTGCACCGGCACCACCAGCATCGCGACGACCACCAGGAAGACCCAGTCCCGCCCCGGGAACTCCAGCCAGGCGAAGGCGTATCCGGCCAGCGCGGCGAGCACCACGACGGCCGCCGTGGCGGGCACCGAGATCAGCACGGTGTTCCAGAACGCCTGGGTGATGCTGCTGTCGCCCAGGATGGCGCTGTAGTTGCCGAAGGTCAGCGACCCGGGATGGAGCAGCGCGGTCCACCAGCCGGAGCCGGCGTTGTCCTCGGAGTCCCGCAGCGAGGCGACGAACAGTCCGGCCGTCGGGGTGAGCCAGATCAGCGCGACGATCGTCAGCAGGCCCTGGACCAGACCGCCGCGCACGACCGCGACCAGCCGGCTCGCCACGGAGGGACGGCCGGGCCCTCGGCCGGCCCGCCGCCCGGGCGGGGTGGGCGGAGCGGGGCGCGGTGCGGCGGTCTGCACGGTCATCGGTTGCTCCTGCGGAAGCGTCGGATGTTGAGGGCCATGGCCGGGAGCACCAGCAGCAGCAGGACGACGCCGATCGCGCTGCCCAGGCCCTGGTTGTTGCCGCCGCCGAAGGAGACCAGCCACATCTGCAGCGCCAGTACGTTGGCCTCCTCCTTCACCGGGCCCGGCGCGATGATGTAGACGAGGTCGAAGACCTTCATCACGTTGATGACCAGGGTCACGAAGACCACGCTCAGCACGGGCGCGAGCAGCGGCACGGTGATGCGGCGGAAGATCTGCCACTCGCTCGCGCCGTCCATCCGGGCGGCCTCGAGCGTCTCGCGCGGCAGCGAGGACAGCCCGGCGCCGATCAGCACCATCGAGAAGCCGGTCCAGACCCACAGGTAGGCGCCGATGATCGCCGGCGTGACCAGCGTCGGGCCGAGCCAGTCGATGCCCGTGTACGGCTCCGCGAAGTTCTTCCCGGGCAGCCGGACGCCGTACGGGCCGTCCCCGGCGTCGGGGAAGCGGAAGGAACCGTCGTCACCGGTGGTCGTGGTGGCGACCACGGTGTCGCCCTTGGTCAGCTCGACCGCCATGTGCGGCAGACCGCGCTCCTGGGGGTCCACGACGCCGGGCGTGCCCCCGCCGCCCGGGACGAAGTCCAGGTAGACCACGCCGGTGACGGCGTCGTCGGAGACCCGCGCGGGCGCGGCCGGGCGGGCCTGCGCGGGGAGGGACGCGGGCGGCAGGCCGACGAGGCCCAGCGTGACGTCCTTGCCCGGTGCCACCTGCGCGACCGCCTGGTAGCCGCCGTCGCCGGACTCCTTGAGCACCTGTGTGCCGCGCGGTCGGGCGCCGGGGTAGGCGGACGAGTCGGTGAAGGAGTCGTGGACGGCGACGGCGACCGCGTTCATGACTCCGCGCTGCGGGTCCTGGTCGTACACCAGGCGGAAGGTGATGCCCGCAGCGAGGAAGGAGACCGCCATCGGCATGAAGATCAGCAGCTTGAAGGCGGTGGCCCAGCGGACTCGCTCGGTGAGCACCGCCAGGACCAGACCCACGCCGGTGAGCAGCGCCGGCGCGACCGCGACCCAGATCGCGGTGTTGCGGATCGCCGTCAGGTTGGCGGGGTCGCTGAACATCTCCTGGTAGTTGTCCAGGCCCACGAAGCGGTCGCCGCTCGCGTCGAACAGGCTGCGGCCGATCGAGAAGAGGATGGGGTAGCCGACGAGGGCGCCGAGCAGGAAGAGCGCCGGGAGCGCGAAGGCGATCGCCGTGATCCGGGCCCGGCGCGAGCGCCGCCGGACGGCGGCCGGGGCGGTGCCGCCCGCCGGAGCGGACGGCACCTTGCGGGTGAGGGCGGACATGACGGGACCTCAGCCCTTGTACGCCTTGGCGGCCGCGGCCTCGAGCTTCGCCGCGGTGGCCTTGGGGTCCGACGGGTCGCGCAGGAAGTCCTGCAGGATCTGCCACTCGCCCTTGCCGGGCGTGCCGCCGAAGGCGGGCGGCGTCTGGTCCGACATGTCGAAGCGCACGGTGTCACCGGCGTCGACGAGGGACTTGGCGGCGGTGCGCAGGGTGTCGTCCGCGTAGGAGGCCGGGTCCAGCTTCGTGTTGGGGGAGAGGAAGCCGCCCGCCTTCGCCCAGAGCTCCGCGGCCTCGGGGGTGGCCAGGTAGGCGATCAGCTCCATGGCGGCCTTGGCGTTCTTGCCGGACTTCAGCGCCACGGCGGCCTCGCCGCCGCCGACCACCGGTGCGGGGCCGCCGTCGACCGAGGGGAAGGGGAAGAACTTGGCGTCCTCGCCGACCTTGCCGCCCAGGTCACCGGAGATGACACCGCCGACGAAGTCGCCCTCGTAGACCAGACCGGCCTTCGGGCTCTTGCCGAAGACGCGCGCGACGGAGTCCGGGAAGCTGGTGGCCAGGGCGCCCTTGCGGCCGCCGGCGAGCAGGTCGTCCTCGCCGAACAGCTTGGCCAGGGTGGTGAGCGCCTTGACGACGGTGGGGTCGCTCCAGGGGATCTGGTGCTGGGTCAGCTTGTCGTAGTTCTCCGGGCCGGCCTGGGAGAGGTAGACGTTCTCGAACCAGTCGGTGAGCGTCCAGCCGTCCGAGCCGCCGACGGCGAACGCGGGCAGGCCCGAGTCGGAGACCGCGCGGGCGGCGTCCAGCATCTCCTGGAAGGTCTTCGGCGGCTGCACACCGGCGGTCTCCAGCGCCTGCGGGCTGTACCAGACCGTCGACTTGTCGGAGGTCTTGAAGTACAGGCCGTAATAGGTGCCGTCGACGGTGCCGAACGTCTGCCAGATCTTGGCGTAGTTCTTCTCCGCCGCGCCCTTCACGGCCGGCGACAGCGGCTGGAGCCAGCCCTTGCCCGCGAACTCCTTGAGCACGCCGGGCTGCGGCACCATCGCGACGTCGGGCGAGTCACCGCCCTCGATCTTGCTGCCCAGGACGGTCGCGAAGTTGTCGCCGGTGGAGACGTACGCGACCTTCGCCCCGGTCTTGGCGGTGAAACCGTCCAGGACCTTCTGGAAGTTCTTCTGCTCGACGCCGGTCCAGACGGCGGCGACGGTCACCGTCTGGCCCTTGAGCTCCTGGCCGCCGGAGCCCGAGCCGGAGCCGGAGCCGGCCTTCGTGTCGCCGCCGCAGGCGGTGGTCGCGAGGGCCAGGCCGCATATCGCGGTGGCCGCGACGAGGGTGCGCTTCATCGGGGTCGATTCCCTTCTTCGGTGGGGTGGAGCGTGAACGGTCAGGTGCGTGCCGGGTCGTGGACCCACCAGGCGGCGGTGTTGCCGGGGAGGACTCCGGGCGGGCAGGCGGTGCTCGACAGCAGCGGCCGTCCGGGCACGGGGGCGGGGACGGGCTCCTCGCCGAAATTGACGGCGCAGACCAGGCCCTCGCCGCGGACGAAGGCGAGCACCCCCGGCGGTGTCTCCAGCCAGCGCAGCGTCCCCTCGCCGAGCTGGGGCAGCCGGGCGCGCAAGGCCAGCGCGTCCCGGTACAGGTGCCAGAAGGATCCGGTGTCCAGCAGCGCGCGGTCGGCGCTGTGCTCGGCGAACCAGGCCGGCTGCGGCAGCCACGGCCTGGCCGTGCTGCCCTCGGCCGTGAAACCGAAGGGCGAGGCGTGGCCCGACCAGGGCAGCGGCACCCGGCAGCCGTCCCGGACGAAGCGCCGGCTGCCGGTGCGCCGGAAGATCGGGTCGGTGAGCACCTCGTCCGGCAGGTCGACCACCTCCGGGAGCCCGAGCTCCTCGCCCTGGTAGACGTACGCGGCCCCGGGCAGCGCCAGCATCAGCAGCGCGGCCGCGCGGGCCCGGGCGGCACCGAGATGGCCCGCCGTGCCGCCCGCGTACCGGGTGACGGTCCTGACCTGGTCGTGGTTGTTGAGCACCCAGGTGACGGTGGAGCCGGTGCCGGCGATGTCGCGCAGCGCCTCGGCGATGGTGGTACGGAAGGCCCCGGCACTCCAGGGCGCGCTCAGCAGGTGGAAGAAGAAGGCCTGGTGGAGCTCGTCGGGGCGGACGTAGCGGGCCTGTTCGGCCGGGGTGGGCACGGAGACCTCGCCGACCAGGAGGCGTTCGCGCCCGTCGCGGGCGGTGTACTCCTCGCAGATCCCGCGCCACCGCCGCCACACGCCGTGCACCTCGGGACGGTTCCAGGCCAGCGGGTTGACCGAGTCGCGGGCCCGCTCGTCCGCCTCCGGGTCGGGGGAGTCGGGCAGGTCGGGGTGCTTGAACAGTCCGGCCGTCACGTCGATGCGGAAACCGTCGACACCGCGGTCCAGCCAGAAGCGCAGGACGTGCTCGAAGTGCTCCCCGACGCGCGGGTCGCGCCAGTTGAGGTCGGGCTGCTCGGGGGTGAACAGGTGCAGGTACCACTGGCCCGGCCGGCCGTCCGGCTCGGTCACCCGGGACCACGCGGGCCCGCCGAACATCGCCCGCCAGTTGTTGGGCGGCAGTTCGCCGTGCTCACCGCGGCCGTCGGCGAAGTGGAACAGAGAACGGGCGGCGCCGCCGGGCCCCTCCGCCAGCGCCGCGCGGAACCACGGGTGGGCGCTGGAGCAGTGGTTGGGGACGACGTCGACGACGGTGCGCAGGCCCAGGCGGTGCGCGTCGGCGACGAGGCGGTCGAACTCGGCGAGGTCGCCGTAGAGCGGGTCGACGGCCGTGTAGTCGGCGACGTCGTAGCCGTGGTCGTGCTGCGGCGAGGGGTAGAAGGGGCTCAGCCAGATCCCGTCGACGCCCAGCTTGCTCAGGTAGGGCAGGCCCGCCCGGACGCCGGCCAGGTCGCCGACCCCGTCGCCCGTGCTGTCCAGGAAGCTGCGGACGTAGACCTGGTAGACCACCGCGTCGCGCCACCACGGTCGTGCGGCGGTGAGAGCGGGGGAGGGGGCGGCGGCGGTGGAGGAACCGTCCTCCAGAGGGGCTGTGAACACCCGTCACCATCCTGACTGCGGGCGCGCGGGTGGACACTGCACGCCGCGCGGGTGGCTCGTTATGCATGCATGTTAAGTAGCGACGTCGGGGAGGTGTCAACGGAGCTGTCGATAGACGGCGCTTGCTGGCGTGATTTGTGTGGTTAAAGGTAGGGCTCGGGTGCGTGCTGGGCGCATGTGGGCCCGGGTCGACTACCTAACATGTATGTAGGACGATGCGCGCCGAAGGGGAACGCGGGATCAGCGGTCCCGCACGATCTCCCGCAACTCGCGGTCCAGCCGTGCGACGGCCTGCTCCGGAGTGGTGTTCAGCGCCAGCGCGTCCCGGCTCACCGCCGCCACCGCCAGGCTCACCTGCTCGTACCGCGCGCTCTTCGGTCGCGGCTTGGCCGCCTTGAGGCTCTGCTCCAGCACCGGCAGGTACGGGTAGCGGCGCACCAGCCCCGGATCCCGGTACAGGTCCGCCCACACCGGCGGCAGCGAGCCCTCCGTGAGCACCTGCCGCTGCACGGACTCACTCGTCATGTAGGCCATGAGGTCGGCGGCCGTCCGCGGATGCCGCGAGTGCGCGTTGACCGCGAGGTTGGACCCGCCCAGCACGCTGGAGCCCGGGCCGTCGGGCCCGGGCAGCGGCACGGCGCCGAAGCGCCCCGCCACCTCGGAGCCCGGCGCGGAGGCGAGGTCGTACACGTACGGCCAGTTGCGCAGGAACAGCAGCCGGCCGTCCTGGAACGCCTGCCGGGACTCCTCCTCCTTGAACCGCAGCGCCTCACGCGGGATCCAGCCCTCGCGCACCCCGCGCACCAGGAAGCCCAGCCCCTCGCGAGCGGCGGCGGAGTCCACGGTGACCCGGGTGCCCTCCCCGCCCAGGACCCCGCCCCCGGCCGACTGCACGGCCTCGGTGACATTGACCGTCAGGCCCTCGTACGGCAGGAACTGCCCTGCGTAGCCGCCGATCCGGTACTTCGGGGCGAGGTTCTCCGCCTCGCGCTCCAGCTCCGCCCAGGTGCGCGGCGGCGCCAGGTGCTCCCGGTCGAGGATGTCCTTGCGGTAGTAGAGCAGGGCGGCGTTGGTGACGTAGGGCACGGCGTACTGCCGCCCGTGGAAGGTGGCGGTCTCCACCACCGACTCCAGCAGCCGGTCCATCGGCAGGCCGCGCGGGTCGACCGGGGCGATCCAGCCCGCGCCGGCGAACTCCGAGGTCCACGCCACGTCGATGTTGAGCACGTCGAAGCGGTCGCTGCCGGAGCGCAGGCTGTCGGCCATCTGCGCGCGCACTTCGTCGGCGGCCTCGGGCAGTTCGACGAGGGTCGCCTTCTCCAGGGGGTGGGCGCGGTTCCAGCCGTCCAGTACGTGCTGGAGGTAACCGGTCAGATCACGGCCGGTCACGAAGGTCACCGGGCCCCGGCCCGTCGCGCCGGGCGGTCCGTCGGCGGCACGGGCGCCCCCGGAGGCGTATCCCGTCAGCAGCAGGGCAGCGGCGAGCAGACCCCTGCCCGCGGCCCGCGCCCAGCGCATACGATCCTCCAGGTCCCGCCTCCGGCGACGGCGTCGTCGTCCGGAGGGACATGTATACCTGTTGGACATGCGGGATACTAGCCATTGCGGCAAGACGGCCTGCTCGCCGATGATCGCGCTGGTGAGCGGCCCCTAACAAGCAGGTAACCGGGGAGGAGGCAGGAGGAGCGTGCGTCTTCCTCTCATGGCACTCCTCGCCAAGGGGCCCGCTCATGGTTACGAGCTGAAAACGGCACTTGAGAAGCTTTTCGGTGCTGCCTATCCTCAGCCGAACATCGGCCAGATCTACGTGACGCTGGCGCGCCTGGAGAAGTCGGGACTGATCCGGGGCGAGGACGTCACACAGTCCGGCCGGCCCAACAAACGGATCTACGAACTCACCGACGCCGGGCGGGAGGCGGTCGCCGCCTGGTTCGACGAGCCGTCCAGCGAGCCGCGGGTGCGCGACGAGTTCTTCATGAAGCTCGCCCTCGCCCCGGCCACGGGAATGGCCGACCAGGTCTCCCTGATCAACAAGCAGCGCCGCCACTACCTCAACCTGATGCGGGCCATGTCCCGGCTCGCCTCGGGGGAGGACCGGGACAACCGCATCGCGCAACTGCTCATCGAGGGCGCGACCCTGCATCTGCAGGCCGACCTCGACTGGCTCGAGCGCTGCCAGGAGGAGCTGGAATGAGACGGGCCGAGCCGCCCCTCGCGGGGGCGCCGCACATGCTCCGGGTCGAGGGACTGGTCAAGACGCACCGCGTGGACGGTGGTGAGGTCAGGGCCGTGCGGGGGGTCGACCTGGAGGTGCGGCCGGGCGAGTTCGTCGCCGTCACCGGGCCCTCCGGCGCGGGCAAGTCCACCCTGCTGCATCTGCTCGGCGGGCTGGAACGGCCCGACCGCGGCCGGATATGGCTGGACGGGCAACGGGTCGACCAGCTCGGCGAGGCGCGGTGGGCGGTGCTGCGGCGGCGCGGCGTCGGCATCGTCTTCCAGTTCTTCAACCTCGTCTCCACCCTCACCGTCGCCGACAACATCGAACTCCCCGCCCTGCTCGCCGGCCGCTCGCCCCGCCAGGTGCGCGCCGCCCGCGAGGAGCTGCTGGCCGAACTCGGCCTTGAGGGCAAGGAGGACAGCACCCCCGCCGATCTGTCCGGCGGCGAGCAGCAGCGGGTCGCCCTCGCCAGGGCCCTGGTCAACCGCCCGGCCCTGCTGCTGGCCGACGAACCCACCGGCAGCCTCGACAGCAAGGGCACCCGCGAGGTGCTGCGGCTGCTGACCCGCTGCCATGAACGCGGTCAGACGATCCTGCTCGTCACGCACGACGCCAAGGTGGCCAGCGCCGCGGACCGGGTGATCAGCCTCTTCGACGGCGAGATCGTCGACGACATCACCCTCGACGCCCCGCCGCCCGCCTCGCGTCCCTCGCGCGCCGCCGCCGACGTCGTGAAGCTGCAGGGCTGACCGCCGTGCGCGCCACCGTCCGCTGGGCCCTCGCCGATCTGCGCACCCATCGCGGCCAGGCCCTGTCCATCGTCCTGGCCACCGCGGGCATCACCGTGGCGCTGCTGCTGTCCGTCGCGCTCCTGGTGTACGCGGCCAACCCCTGGCAGCGGATGTTCACCGCCACCGAGGGCGCCCACGTGTGGCTGCGCACGGACGGACGCGCCGACACCGGCGCGCTGTCCCGGATCGACGGCGTCACCGCGGTCTCCGGCCCCTTCCGCACCCTCACCGTCACCGCGCAGCACGGCCGGGAGAAGGCCGCCCTCGATCTGCGGGCCGCCGGCGCGAACCCGCCGCGGGTGGGACGGCCGCTCATGGACGGCGGGGACTGGCTCAACGGCGGCGCGGGCGACGGCATCGTGCTGGAGCGGTCGGTGGCGACCGCACTGTGGGCCGAGCCGGGGGACGAGATCAGCGTGGCCCTCGGCGGACGGCCGGTCACCGTCCGGGTGGTCGGCGTCGCCGAGACCGCGGAACCCCTCTACTCCCCGGGGGACAACCCCGGCACCGCCTGGGCGTCGCCCACGCTCGTGAGCAGCCTCGCCACCGGCGCGGCGCGGCCCGGGCAGACGGTCGGGCTGCGGCTGAGGGACCCGGCCGACACCGGCTTCGTCGTCCAGCGGGCCGTCACCGCCGTCGGATCGGACCGGGTCATCGATGTCGCCACCTGGCGGGAGGCCCGCGCCGACGCCGAGGGGGACAACCATCTGCTCGGGCTGCTGCTCGGCCTGTTCGGGCTCGCCGCGCTGCTGGCCGCCGCGATCGCGGTGACCGGCGGCATCGGCACCCGTGTCCTGGCGTACGTGCGCGACATCTCGGTCCTCAAGGCCGTCGGCTTCACCCCGGCGCAGGTGGTCCGGATGTTCCTGGTGCAGCACGCGGTGCTGGCCACCGCCGGGGTGGTGCTCGGCTCGGCGGCCGCCGAGTCGCTCGCGCCGGGGATCCCCGGGCCGATGGGGGACGCCATGGAGCTGTGGCAGGGACTGCCGCAGCACACCTGGGCACTGCCCGGCACCGCGGCGGCGACCGTGCTGGTCATCGCCCTGGCCACGGTGGTCGCCGCCTGGCGGGCCGGCCGCGTGCCGCCGATCCCCGCCGCGCGGGGTGCCGTTCCCGGACGCCGCCGGATGTCCGGCGCGGCCCGGGTCGCGCTGCGGCTGCGGACCCCGCCCGCCCTCGTGCTGGGCTGCCGCGGGGTGCTGCACCGGCCCGCCCGCTCCGCGGCCGCCGTGGTGCGGCTCGCCCTGCCGATCCTGATGATCACCGTCGCCCTGGGGACCTGGGCCACCCTGGACCGCTTCGAGCACCACCCGGAACAGCTCGGCCAGGCAGGTGAGCTCACCGCCCGTCCCAACGGCCTGACCGACGAGGCCGTCCGGCGGTTGCTGGCCACGCGACCGGAGATCACCGCGGTGCACCCGGGTACCGAACTCGCCGCGCTCGCCCCCGGCCAGTCGCAGTCCGTCACCCTGCGCGGGATCGGCACCACGGACGATCCCTACCCTTTCGCCGTCGCGGAGGGCCGCCACCCCACCGGGCCCGACGAGGCGCTCGCCGGGCAGGGCCTGCTCGACGCGCTCCACATCGAGGTGGGCCAGTGGGTACGGGTCACCGTCGGCGGCACCCCGCACATCCTGCACATCGTCGGCCGCAGCATCGAGACCGGGCACGGCGGCCGGGTGATCTCGGCGCCGCTCGACGTGCTGCGCGCCCAGGACGCCTCCATCAGCCCTTCGTACTACAGCCTGGTGCTGCGCCCCGGCGCGGACCGGGCGGCCGTGCGCGGCGTCCTGACCGACGCCTCGCACGGCGCCCTGGAGGTGCGCGAGGTCACCGGGCCGGGCGCCGAACTCTCCCCGGTGCGCGGGGTCATCATCGGGCTGGTCACCGTACTCGCGCTGATCGCCCTGGCCGAGCTGTCCACGGCCGTCGGCACCGGAATCCGCGACCACGCCCGCGACATGCGCGCCTACCGGGCCGTGGGCCTGACGCCCCAGCAGACCGTGGCGACCGTCGTCACCGGTATCGGGCTGATCGTCCTGGCCGCCGCCGCGGCCGGGGTCACCGCGGGGGTGTTCGCCTCGGACTGGCTGATCGACCTCCAGGGCGGTTCCAGCGGTGTCGGCGCCGGCATCGCGCAGTCCCCGCCCCGCGCCGCGCTGCTGCTGATGGTCTGCGTGTGCGTGGCGGTCGCGGTGTCGGTCTCCCTGCTCCCCGCCTCCCGCGCGGCGGGGGACCGCAACCCGCGCATGCTGTTCAACGCCCAATGACGACAGGACACCGGTCGCGGCACGCCGCCGAACGGGTCCGCCGGGCAAGATCCTTGGTAAGAATGAATCGCGCCGTTCGGCCGGGCTGTGCTGGTCCTTGACCGCCCTGTCGGCCGTCGTCGATGCTTGCGTTGCGGCACGTGCGGTGTGTGCCGTAATGAGAAACATTCACCTCAGGGATCCGTACCAGCCGAGGAGTGCCCCATGGCTCACCAGGTCCGTGCTGTCGTCGCCCGGAAGAAGGGTTCCCCCGTCAGCCTGGAAACGATCGTCGTGCCCGACCCGGGGCCGGGGGAGGCGCTGGTACGGATCCAGGCGTGCGGGGTCTGCCACACCGACCTGCACTACCGCGAGGGCGGCATCAACGACGACTTCCCCTTCCTCCTCGGTCACGAGGCCGCCGGCATCGTGGAGTCGGTCGGCGAGGGCGTCACCGACGTCGCGCCCGGCGACTTCGTGATCCTCAACTGGCGCGCGGTGTGCGGCCAGTGCCGGGCCTGTCTGCGCGGACGGCCCTGGTACTGCTTCAACACCCACAACGCCAAGCAGAAGATGACCCTGCTGGACGGCACCGAGCTCTCCCCGGCCCTGGGCATCGGGGCCTTCGCCGAGAAGACCCTCGTCCACGCCGGCCAGTGCACCAAGGTGGACCCCGCCGCCAGCCCCGCCGTCGCCGGGCTGCTCGGCTGCGGCGTCATGGCGGGTCTCGGCGCGGCCATCAACACGGGCAGCGTCGGCCGCGGTGACTCTGTCGCCGTCATCGGCTGCGGCGGCGTCGGCGGCGCCGCGATCGCGGGCTCCCGGCTGGCCGGCGCCGCGAAGATCATCGCCGTGGACATCGACGCGCGGAAGCTGGAGACGGCCAGGAAGCTGGGCGCCACGCACACCGTCAACTCCAAGGAGACCGACCCCGTCGAGGCGATCCGCGAGCTGACCGGCGGCTTCGGCGCCGACGTCGTCATCGACGCGGTCGGCCGCCCCGAGACGTACAAGCAGGCCTTCTACGCCCGCGACCTGGCCGGCACCGTCGTCCTGGTCGGCGTGCCGACCCCGGAGATGAAGCTGGAGCTCCCGCTGCTGGACGTCTTCGGCCGCGGCGGCGCGCTCAAGTCCTCCTGGTACGGCGACTGCCTGCCCTCCCGGGACTTCCCGATGCTCATCGACCTCTACCTGCAGGGCCGCCTCGACCTGGAGTCCTTCGTCACCGAGACCATCGCGCTGGACGAGGTCGAGAAGGCCTTCGAGCGGATGCACCACGGTGACGTGCTGCGCTCGGTGGTGGTCTTCTGATGGCCGCCCGGATCGACCACCTCGTCACCTCGGGCACCTTCACTCTGGACGGCGGCACCTGGGACGTCGACAACAACGTCTGGATCGTCGGCGACGACACCGAGGCGATCGTCGTCGACGCCGCCCACGACGCCGACGCCATCGCCGGCGCGCTCGGCGGCCGCCGTCTGGTCGCCATCGTCAGCACCCACGCCCACAACGACCACATCGACGCCGCGCCCGCGCTCGCCGCGCGCACCGGTGCCCCGATCCTGCTGCACGGCGACGACCTGCCGCTGTGGAAGCTGACCCACCCCGAACGGGCACCCGACGGCGAACTGACCGACGGTCAGGTCATCACGGTGGCCGGCACCGACCTCACCGTGCTCCACACCCCGGGCCACGCGCCGGGCGCCGTCTGCCTCTACGCGCCCGCGCTCGGCACGGTCTTCACCGGCGACACCCTCTTCCAGGGAGGTCCGGGAGCCACGGGACGGTCCTTCTCGCACTTCCCGACCATCATCGACTCGATCCGCGACCGGCTGCTGGCACTGCCACCGGAGACGGTCGTCCGCACCGGCCACGGCGACAGCACCACGATCGGCGCCGAGGCCCCGCACCTGGACGAGTGGATCGCCCGCGGCCACTGAACCCTCGCGGCCGCCGCACCCACGGGTGCGGCGGCCGCGGCCGTCAGAGCGACCACACGAAGGCGTGGTCGCTCGCGGTCACCACCGCGAGCACCACCAGATCGGCCGTCCCTAGCAGCAGCCCCAGCACGGCCCGCCCCCGGCGGCCGGTCCCCTGCAACAGCGCCATGGAGCCGAGCACGAGGGCCGCGGGGCCGAGGACGAGGCTGAAGACGAGCACGCCCACCAGCCCCAGGACGAAGGACGCGGCCGCCGCGCTGTCCGCGTGCGCGCGGCGCGCCCTCGCGGATGTCCCGCGCATCACTCACCCCTCCCTGCGGTGCGCGATGCGCCGGCGCACCCCGTACAGCGCGAGCCACACCACGATGACGGCGGCCACGGCGAGGGTCACGGGCAGTGGCAGATGCGCGGCCGGTCCGAGCAGCAGCCCGAACAGGGCCACCGCGACCACCAGGAACAGCATGCCGGTCCTTCCCGGTTCTTCGTCGGTTCCAAATTCAGTGAACAGTTGTACACGGAGATTCTGCCCAGCGGGGCCACCGGAAAACGCGAACCGGCGCCCCGCGGAAGGCGGGACGCCGGTTCGGCCGAAAAGCACGCTCCCCGCCCGGAAGTCCCGGGTCAGGCCGTCAGCACCCGCATCGGCGCGCCGTCCCGGAAGGCCGCGACGTCCTCGGCCGCCTGCCGGAAGAAGACCTCGTACGTCGCCTCCGTGACGTAGCCCAGGTGCGGCGTGAGCAGGACGTTGGGCAACGTCCGCAGGACGTCCCCGGCGGGGAGCGGCTCGGTGTCGTACACGTCCAGCGCGGCGCCGGCGATCCGGCCCTCGCGCACCGCGGCGACCAGCGCCGGGGTGTCGACGAGCGGTCCGCGCGAGGTGTTGACCAGCAGCGCCGATGGCTTCATCCATTCCAGCTCCTCGGCGCCGATCAGACCGGTGCTGCGCGCCCCGAGCTTGTAGTGCACGGTGACGACGTCGGAGGAGGAGAACAGCTCCCGCTTGCCGACCGCCCGCGCGCCGCACGCGGCGGCGTGCTCCGGGTCGAGGTTGGTGCTCCACGCCAGGACGTCCATCCCGAACGCGGCGCCGATCGCGGCGACCCGCGCGCCGAGCCGGCCCAGCCCCACGATGCCCAGCGTCCGGCCGTGCAGGTCGCCGCCGATCGTGTGCTGCCACTCCCCGCGCCGCATCCCGGCGGCCTCCTCCGGGACATGCCGGGTCAGCGACAGGATGAGCGCCCAGGTCAGTTCGGCCGTGGCGTGCGGGACGCTCTCGGTGCCGCACACCGTCACCCCGTGCCGGCGGGCCGCGTCCAGGTCGATGGAGGCGTTCGCCATGCCGGTGGTGACCAGCAGCCGCAGCGCCGGCAGCGCCGCGAAGCGCTCCTCGGTGAAGGGAGTGCGCTCACGCATGGCGACCACCACGTCGAAGCCGTCCAGCGCCTCGGCCAGCTCCGCGGTGCCGGCGATGTGGTCGTGGAGGAAGACGACCTCCGCCCCCAGCGCGTCCCAGTCGGCGAACCGGTGCGCCGCCTTCTGATAGTCGTCCAGGACGGCGATGCGCATGGTGCGGTCTCCTCGGCTCGATCGATCGAACGGATGTGTCCAGCGGCTGTCCTAGTATCTGCTCGGAAAGCGGCCGTAACCGAACCGAGGGGTGGGCCCGTGGAGGCACCCGACAGGCACCGCCGACGGCGCTGGTGGCCCCGCTCGCTCTACTGGCGCCTCGCGCTCGGCTTCCTGGCGATCACCACGATCGGCGTCGCGGCCGCCGACGTCTACGCCGCCCGCGCGCTCGCCGACGGCCTGCGGAACCGGCTGGACCAGCAACTCGCCTCCATACGGCAGGACCGGCTGGACGAGCTGGAGAACAGCTCGGACCTCAAGCCCGCGGGGGCGACGGTCGTGGTGCTGCTCACCGACGCCATCGGCAGGGTCGTGCAGCGGGAATCCGGCGCCATGGTGGAGCGGGCCACCATCCGGCTGTCCAGCGCCGAACTGGACCGCATGGCGTCCGCCGGCCGGGCGGGCACCGTCGGGCCCACCCCGATGCGGGCGGTCGTCGAGAAACTCCCCGACGGCGGCTACCTGGTGATCGCGGAGTCCACCGCCGACGACACGGCCACCGTCCACAACCTCGTGGTGATCGAGGCCGTCTCCGGTGTGCCACTGGTCGCCTGCGTCGTGCTCGGCGCGCTCTGGTTCAGCCGCCGCACCATCTCCCCGCTCAACGAGATCACCGCCACCGCCCGCCGCTTCGCCGCCGAGGGCGCCCCGTCGCAGCGGGTCTCCGCGCCGGTCTCGACGGCGGAGGTGGAGGCCCTCGCCGACGCCGTCAACGCGATGCTCGGCCGGGTCGACGAGGAGTTCAACCGCCGCCGCAAGGCCGAGGAGCAGCTGCGCGACTTCGTCGGCGCCGCCAGCCACGAACTGCGCACCCCGCTCACCGCGATCGGCGGCTACGCCCAGCTGGTGCGCTTCGGCGCCCTCGACGACCCGGGCCGCCTGGACGACGCCATGCGGAGGGTGCAGAACGAGACCCGCAGGATGTCCGCCCTCGTGGACGAGCTGCTCCTGCTGGCCCGCCTCGACCAGGGCCGCCCCCTGGAGTGCCGCCCCGTCGACCTGGTCGAACTGTGCGCCGACGCGGTGGCGGACACCCGCGTCGTCGACCCCGAACGCCGGGTGAGCCTCGTGGCGTCACCCGGCACCCACCTGGTGACGGGCGACCCCGACCGGCTCCGCCAGGTGGTCACCAATCTGCTGGCCAACGTCGTCGCCCACACCCCGCACGAGGTGTCCGCCGAGGTGCGGGTCGGCCGCGAGGGCGACGAGCAGATCGTCGACGTCATCGACAGCGGCCCCGGGATCCCCGAGGAACTGCGCGAGCGGATCTTCGAGCGGTTCTTCCGCGCGGGCGGCACCGTCCGCCCCGCCCGGCAGGACGACCGCCCCGCGCCGGGAAGCGGACTGGGGCTGAGCATCGTGGCGGCCATCGCCGCGGCCCATTCCGGCTCGGTGCGCGTCGAATCCTCCGACTCCGGTGCGTGGTTCCGGGTGCGGCTGCCGGCGCTCACTGGCGCATGATCGCCGCGACGGCCAGCGCGGTCCTGAGCACCTGCAGATCGCGTGGAGCGTCCACGCGCCGCCCGGTCAGCTCCTCGATCCGGCGCAGGCGCCGGTCGAAGAACTTGCGGCGCAGCGCGAGCAGTTCGCACGCGAGGTCGACGTCGCCGTCGGCGGTGACCACCGCGTTCAGCGCGTCCCGCAGCACCAGGTCGTCCAGTACGGGTTGCACCATCGCGACCAGCCGCTGCGCGATGTCGGGCGTCTGCGCGGCCGCGTACTCGACCAGGACGTCGTCCAGCTGGTAGACGCCGGGCCCGAAGCCCAGCGCGTCCACGACCGCGCAGATGTCGTCCACCAGCAGCTGACCGGCCGTCACCTCGTTGTACGGCTTCCAGTGCACCGCGAGCCGGCCCGTCGCGCCCAGGCCGCGGTGGATGCGCCCGGCCAGGTCGGCGGAGTCCTCGTGCCGGGCCGCCGGGGTGAGGACGTAGAGGCCGCGCGTCGAGGCGAGGACGGCGGTCTCGGGGCCGCCGTGGCCGCGGGCCACCGCCTCGACGTCGCCGATGGGGCGGCCCGGCGCGCGCAGCGCCATCACGGCGTAGGCGGGCGGGGCGTACACCGGCGCGGGCGGCGGGGACACCGGGACCGAGGCCGATGCCCCCTGCCCGGACTGGGCGAAGAAACCGCGGGTCAGCTCCCTGGTCACCCGGCGTCCGGCGTCCGCCAGGCGCCGCGCGAACTCGCCGCCGGGGTCGGCGCTGCCCGCCGCCGCGTACCCGCTGGACACCAGGATGTGCTCCGTCGTCTCCCGGACGGCGACCCGCAGCGCGCTCACCGGCTCGCCGCGCGCCGCCCAGGACACCCCCTCGCCGCGGATCCGCGCGGCCGTCTGCTCGCTCCACTCTCCCGAGCCGGAGACGACTTCGATCAGGGCCGCGAACAGCTCCCGCCGCAGCGAGGGTTCGCCTTCGCCGGAGTCGCCGAACCCCAGGTCGAGACAGGAATCCAGGCCCGTGGACGCCGGTGCGTGGGTGGTCATGCGCGCAAGCCAAGCACCGGAGCATCAGAGTCACATCAAAGCGCGATCAGAGTTGGCGCTGGGGATCGCCCGCCGTCACAACGGCTCCGGGACCGCCTGCTCGGTCCAGATGCACTTGCCCCCGGGGACATAGCGCGTGCCCCAGCGCTGGCACAGCGCGGCGACCAGCTGCAGCCCGCGGCCGCCCTCGTCGGTGTCCCCGGCGTGCCGGATGCGCGGGGTGCTGAGGCTGCCGTCCGACACCTCGCAGACGAGCGTACGGCTGCGGATCAGCCGCAGGCCGATGGGTCCCCGGGCGTGCCGGACCACATTGCCGACCAGCTCGCTCGCGATCAGCTCCGTCGTCATGACCAGCTCGTCGAGCCCCCACGCGTCCAGCTGCCGCCGTATGTGCTCCCGGGCCTGGCCCGCGGCGAGCGGGTCCTCGGGCAGCGCCCAGGACACCACGTCCCCCGGCGCGAGGGAGTGCGTGCGGGCGATCAGCAGGGCCGCGTCGTCCCCGGCGTGCTCCTGGTGGGGGTCGAGCGCCGTGGCGACCTCGTCGCAGAGCCCGCCCAGGCGCCCGACCTCGCCCGGCCGGTCGTCCGGCGGCCCCGCGGGTGCCGCGGCGAGCGCCCCGGTGAGGGCCTTGGCCAGCCCGGCCAGTCCGGTGTCGATGTCACGGCGGGAGGACTCGACGAGGCCGTCCGTGTAGAGCACCAGCAGACTGCCCTCGGGGATCTCCAGCTCCACGGTCGCGAACGGCGGTGTGGCGGCGCCCAGCGGCGGGTCCGGCGACTGCCCGGCGAAGTGGACGGTGCCGTCGGGCAGCACGAGCGCCGGCGGCGGATGCCCGGCCCGGGAGAAGACGCAGGTACGGGTCGTGGGGTCGTACACGGCGTACAGGCAGGTGGCGTAGAAGTCGTCACCGAGGTCGCTGACCAGGTCGTTGAGGTGCGCGAGCAGCTCGTCGGGGGGCAGTTCGAGACCGGCCAGCGTGTGCACCGCGGTGCGCAGCCGCCCCATCGTCACGGCCTCGGAGATCCCGTGTCCCATCACGTCGCCGATGACGAGCGCGACCCGGTCGGCGGAGAGCGGGATGACGTCGTACCAGTCCCCGCCGACCGTCGTCCCCTCGACGGCGGGCAGATAGCGGGCGGCGGCGGTGACCGCGGGCAGTTCGGGCAGCTCCTGCGGCAGCAGGCCGCGCTGCAGCTCCTGCGCGCGGCCGTGCTCGGCGTCGTACAGCCGGGCGCGTTCCAGGGCCTGCGCGACCAGCCCGCTGAGCGCGGTCAGCAGGGTGCGCTCCTCCTCGCTGAACGGGCGGGGCTCGGAGAAGGAGACCACGCACGAGCCGACGGCCTCCCCGGAGACGATCAGCGGCAGGAAGGCCCAGGCGTGCTTCTGGGACCACTCCTGGAAGTGGATCCGGGCCGGATACCGGGTGCGGAAGTCCCTGGCGGAGGTGATGTAGCGGGGTACGCGCTCCCGGATGGCGTCGGCGCTGGGGCTGTCCTCGGCGAGACGGGTCCGGCTGAGCCGTTCCATCAGACCGGGGGGATAGCCGACCGAGCCGGCGACACGCAGGAGGTCGCCCTCCAGCGTCTGGATGATCAGACCGGTGGCGTCGAAGAGCGGCAGCACGCGGTCCGCCGCCGCCGCGACGACGTCCTTGACGGTGACGGCCTCGGCGAGCGCCGTGGTGAGCCGCTTGATGTGCGCGGCGCGGTCGGCGGCCGCCCGCGCGGCCTCGGCGCGGGCCTCCTCCGCGAGCCAGTGCTCGGTGACATCGGTCAGGTAGACGGTCAGGCCGCCGGGCACGGGCATGACCCGCAGGTGGTACCGGCGCGTTCCGCCGTCCCACTCGATGTCCCCGCTGACCGGTGAGCCGCCCTTGGCCGCCCGGCGGCAGTGCGCCTCCAGCTCCGAGTCCCGCACGCCGGTGAGGTCCCACAGGATGTCCCCGACCAGCGGCCGCCGCGCGCCCAGCAGCCGTTCGGCCTGCGGGTTGGCGAAGGCTATGCGGCCGTCGTCGTCGATGGCCAGGAAGCCGTCGCTCATGTGGCGCAGGGCCCGGCCGACGGCGTCCATCGCGACCCGGGTCTCCGTGCTGTCCCACAGCACGCCGGCCAGCCGGGCCGCCTTGCCGTCCTCGCCGAGCACGCTGCGGCCACGGGCCTGCACCCAGCGGAAACTCCCGTCGGGCCGGCGGACCCGGTACTCCCAGGCGAAGCCCCCGGCGGCCCGGGCGGCGTCCTCGGCGTCGGCGATCACCCAGGGCAGGTCCTCGGGGTGGACCAGCTCCACCCAGGTCTCCAACCGCCCGTCGTACATCTGCGGGGACATCCCGAACACGGTGCGCGCCGTCTCGTCGAGGTACGCCTCGCCGGTGCGGACGTTCCATTCCCAGGTGCCGATGCCCACGTCGGAAGGGGTCTCGCGGAGCCGGGAACCCGTGCCGCCCTCCGCCAGCCGCCAGCGCTCACGCGATGCGACGGCCGCCGTCCGCCCCAGCCGCTCCGACACCCAGGCCGCGATCTCCCGGAGCAGCCCCCACTGGGCGGCCGTGGGCGGCTCGGCCTCCGCGGTCACGACCGAGAGCGCGCCCAGCGGACCCTCCGGGCCGGGGAGCGGGACGGCGGCGAGCCCGGTCCCGCCGGGCAGCGGCCCCGGGGTGGACCCCGTCGTGGGCAGCCACACCGGGTCGCCACCGGTCGTCGCAAGGCCCGGGGCGGTGCCGTCGTGCGGGGGGAGGAAAAGCCAGGCGCGGGTCAGGTGCCGGGGCAGACCGCTGCGCGCGGCCAGGCGCAGCGGGACGCCGCCCCGGGCCTCCTGTCCGCGCAGATGGACCAGACCGCCCAGCGCGTTGAGCGCCGCCACGGCCTGCTGGAGCCCCAGTCGCAGCGCCTCGCGCTCGCCCTGGTCGTCGCCCGAGGACCGGAGCAGGCGCAGCCGGTCCGCTCCCGGCTGCTCGAGCGGCGCTTCCGGCTCCTGGGCGGCGGCATCGTTCGGGATCATGCCCTCTTCTCGTCGGCTCTTCCTCCGAAGGCAAACATAGCGCCGTGCGCCGACACCGTCAGCGTGAACGCGAATCGGCGGCCTGCGCCGCCCTGACCAGGTACCCGGCCCCCCGCACCGTACGGATGAGCGACTGGTCGGTGTCGCCGAGTTTCCGGCGCAGGTAATAGATGTACGTCTCCACGATCCCGGACTCGCCCTGGAAGCCGCAGCTCCACACGGCGTCGAGGATCTGCCCCTTGGACACCACCCGGTCCGGGTTCTCCAGGAGGAAGCGCAGCAGGGCGAACTCGGTGGCCGAGACCTGCACCGGGCGGCCGTGCCGCCACACCTCGTGGGTGTCCGCGTCCAGCTCGACCCAGCCCGCCCGCAGCCGCCGCCCGGCGGGCTCGGGGGCCCGGCCCCGGCGCAGCAGCGCGTTCACACGGGCCGCGACCTCGTTGATGTCGAAGGGCTTGGTGACGTAGTCGTCCCCGCCCAGCGCCAGGCCCCGGATCTTGTCCTCCACCGCGTCGCGTGCCGTGAGGAAGAGGACGGGGGCGCCCACCCGGGCGGCGCGGAGCCTGCGGCACACCTCGAAGCCGTCGAGGTCGGGCAGCCCCACGTCCAGCAGGATCACGTCGGGCGCGTGCTCGGCGGCCGCCGTCACCGCCTCCTCGCCGGTCCCGGCCGTGACCACGTCGAAGCCCAGGAACTGCAGCGCCATCGCGAGCATCGAGGCGATGCTCGCCTCGTCCTCCACGACCAGCACGCGGGGTTGCTGAGCCGAAACGGTCACGTTCATGCCGTGTGTCACTTCCTCCGGGCCGGATCCCGGCCGTTGTCACACAGAAGAGGAACGGATTATGTCATTCAGCTGAACCCGGACAACCCCCGTGACCGGAACAAGTCCCTGCGGACCGCAGGTCCGCGGGGTGCGCGGGGCGCCATGGCGCCCTTCGGCGCGGGACACGGGGTGCGGACGTGCGGGGTCTGCGTCCCGCCGGGCGGGCCGGTTCCGGCTCCCGGCGCCGCGTCGCCCCGGGCCGGGGCGGGGGCCCGGAGCCCGGCGCGGGGGCGTCCGTCGTCCGCCGCGGCCGGTTCCGGTCGGCTCGGGCGCCGGGCACGGCGGGGCGCGATGGCCGGACGGCCACCGCGTGCGCGCGAGCGTGACGGCAGCGGTTCCCCACGCCGCGCTTGCCGGGGCGGCTGGGCCGCCCCGGGCATCGCCCCGCAAGCGCTGCCGCGACAGGTACCGGAGGGGCAACCGGCCTCCCACCGGGCCTCGTTGGTCCTGGCCGTCGGCCGGGCCCCGCGTCCCTCCGGCTGCCGTACGCCGAAGCCCCCTCGGCGCGGGCCGCCCGCAGCGGTCGACCGGGTACGACGGCGATGCGAGCCGAGCCGGGCGGACCGGCGCCATCGCGCCCGGCGCGGACGGCACATGACCGGGCGTCGGGCGTCCACTTCCGGCTGTCCGGGCGATGCCTTGACAGGGGTTGGGGGCGCCTCCACACTGATGTTGCGTCAATCGCAATCCGTTTCGCTATACGCACCGAGGTGTCATGATGATTCCCGTGTGCCGGCTCGCGGATCTCCCGCGAGGCGAGGCCTTCCGGCTCGAAACCGACCCGCCCGTCGCGGTGTTCCACACCGAGGAGGGCGAGCTCTACGCCGTCGACGACACCTGCACCCACCAGGACGCGTCGCTCGCGGACGGCTGGCTGGAGGGGCGCGAGGTGGAGTGCCCGCTGCACGCCTCGAAGTTCGACCTGCGGACGGGCGCGGTGGACGCGCCTCCGGCCAAGCGGCCCGTGCGGACGCACGAGGTCGTGGTCGAGGACGGCATGATCCATGTGCGCCTGTCGACGGCCCCGCCCAACCTCCCGCCGTGCGTGGCCACGCGGCTCGCCGGGGGAGCCGCGTGAGAGCGGTCGTCGTGGTCGGCGCCTCGCTGGCCGGGCTGTCGGCGGCGCGGGCGCTGCGCGCCCGGGGTCACGACGGCAGGCTGGTGGTCGTGGGTGAGGAGCCGCACCGGCCGTACGACCGGCCGCCGCTGTCCAAGGAGTTCCTCGCCGGCGAGACCGGGGAGGAGGCGCTGACGCTGGAGGCGGACGGCGAGGACCTGGGCGCCGAATGGCTGCTGGGTACGCGGGCCGTGGCGCTCGACCCCGGCACACGGGGGATCCGGCTCGCGGACGGCCGCTCGGTCACCGCGGACGGCGTCGTCATCGCCACCGGATCCGCGGCCCGCACGCTCCCCGGCATGTCCCGCCTCGCCGGGGTGCACACCCTGCGGACGCTGGACGACGCCCGCGCGCTGCGGGCCGATCTCGCGCGGGGCGGCAGGCTCGTCGTCATCGGCGGCGGCTTCATCGGGGCCGAGGTCGCCTCGACGGCGTACGCGCTCGGCATCGACGTGACCGTGGTCGAGGCGGCGCCCACCCCTTTGTCGGGGCCGCTCGGCGAGGTGATGGGCGGGGTCGTGTCCCGCCTCCACGCCGACCACGGCGTACGGCTGTTGTGCGGCACCGGCGTACAGGGGGCCGAGGCGGGCGGCGACGGCCGGGTGGCGGCCGTGGTCCTGGCGGACGGCCGCCGGCTGCCCGCGGACACCGTGGTCGTCGGCGTCGGCGCGCGTCCGTGCGTGGACTGGCTGGCGGACTCGGGACTCGCCCTCGGCGACGGCGTCCTCTGCGGTGCGGACGGCCGGACGGGTCTGCCGGGCGTCGTCGCCGTCGGCGACTGCGCCGCCTGGTTCGACCCGGCGACCGCCGCGCACCGCCGCGTTGAGCACTGGACGGGTGCCCTGGAGCGCCCCGCCGCCGCGGTGGCCGCACTGCTGTCCGGCGGCGCGACGGAGCAACGGGCGCCCAGGCCGCCGTACTTCTGGTCCGACCAGTACGGCGTGCGCATCCAGTTCGCGGGCCACGCCGCTGGGGCCGACAGCGTCACCGTCGAGGAGGGCGCGCCGGACGAGCGCAACGTCCTCGCCGTCTACCGCAGGGCCGGGGTGCCCGTCGCGGTGCTGGGGATGAACCAGCCCCGGCTGTTCACCCGCTGGCGCAAGCAGCTGGCCGCCGCGACGTCTTGACAGCGCCGGACCCGCCCCACATGCTGCAGTTGCGCATTGCACACTCCGTTGCTCATTACACAACATCGTCCGCAAGGAGTGCCCCCGTGACCCCGACCGGCCTGCCGGACAGCCTCATCGCCACCCTCCCCGGCTCCTCCTACACCGATCCCGGGATCTTCGCCCTGGAGCAGGAGCGCATCTTCGAGGCGATGTGGTTCTGCGTCGCCCGCTCCTCGGAGCTCGACGCGCCGGGTGCCTTCCGGACGGTGGACGTCGGCCGCGAGAGCATCCTCGTCACCCGGTCGCGCGACCACGCGGTGCGCGCGTTCTTCAACGTGTGCCGGCACCGCGGCGCCCGGCTGAGCACCGAGGCGAGCGGCGAGGTCAAGCGCGCCTTCCAATGCCCGTACCACGCCTGGACGTACGACCTGAACGGCAGGCTCGTCGCCGCCCCCAACCTGACCAAGATGCCCGACGTCGGCCGCACCGAGTACGGGCTCGTCGGCGTCCACGTGCGCGAATGGCTGGGCTACGTATGGGTCTGCCTCGCCGAGGACCCGCCCTCCTTCGAGGAGCAGGTGATCGGCGAGGTGGTCACCCGGCTCGGGGACGTGGCGTCCATCGAGCGCTACGGCATCGAGAACCTCCGGGTCGGCCGGCGGATCGTCTACGACGTCAGGGCCAACTGGAAGCTCATCGTCGAGAACTTCATGGAGTGCTACCACTGCGCCACGATCCACCCCGAACTGACCGAGGTGCTACCGGAGTTCGCCGACGGCTACGCCGCGCAGTACTACGTCGGCCACGGCGCCGAGTTCGGCACCGGCATCGAGGGTTTCACCGTCGACGGCTCGGCGGGCCTGGACCGGATACCCGGCGTCTCGGCGGACCAGGACCGGCGCTACTACGCCGTCACCATCAAGCCGCAGGTCTTCGTCAACCTCGTGCCCGACCATGTGATCTTCCACCGCATGTACCCGGTCGCCGTCGACCGCACGGTCGTCGAGTGCGACTGGCTCTACCTGGAGGAGGTCGTCGCCGCCGGCAAGGACGTCAGCCGCTCGGTCGAGCTCTTCGACCGGGTCAACCGCCAGGACTTCGACGCCTGCGAGCGCTGCCAGCCCGCCATGAGTTCCCGGCTCTACGCCAAGGGCGGGGTCCTGGTCCCCAGCGAGCACCACATCGGCGGCTTCCACGACTGGGTGCACGGGCGCCTCGGCACGGTTCAGCCCAGGTAGCCCATGCGGTGGCTGATCTCGGCGGCCCCGGCGACCAGCACCGGCCCGAGTTCGTGCATGCGCTCCTCGGTGAAGCGGTACGAGGGGCCGGACGCGCTGACGGCGGCGATGACCTCGCCGTCCCGGGAGCAGATGGGGGCGGCCATCGCGTGCAGGCCGATCTCCAGTTCCTCCAGCGTCCAGGCGTAGCCGCGCTCCCTGGCCTCGGCGAGGTTCTTCTCCAGTTTCGTCCGCGAGGTCAGGGTGTGCGGGGTGAGCTTCTCCAGGCCCGCGTCCGTGAGGAGTTCGGCGCGCCGCGCGGCCGGGAGGTGGGCGAGCAGGATCTTGCCGCTGGAGGTGGCGTGCAACGGGGTGAGCTGACCGACCCAGTTGTGCGCGGTGACCGCGGCCGGTCCGCGCACCTGGTAGAGGTTGATCGCGAAGTGCTTCTCCATCACGGCGATGTTGACGGTCTCGCCGATCTCCTCGGCGAGCCGCTCGCACACCGGCCGCCCCTGCTGCGTGATGTCGATGCGGCCGGTGACCGCGCCCGCGAGCCGTACGATGCCGAAGCCGAGCCGGTACTTGCCGCGCTCGCCCGCCTGCTCCACCAGGCCGCGCGCCTCCAGCGCGCCCAGCAGCCGAAACGCCGTCGACTTGTGGACCTCGATCTCGGCGGCGACCTCGCTCACACCGGCCTCGCCGCGCCGGGCCAGGATCTCCAGCACGCTGATGGCCCGGTCGACGGACTGAACGCCACCCGGCTGCGAACCATTCGTTTCGGTATCTGCACTGAAGTTGCTCACAGCGAAACTATACGCGCGGTATACAACTGCGCGGGGGGTCCCCCGGACGGAGTGCGGGGGAGGAACGAGACTGAATCCCCGGAAACCAAGTTGCGCGGTTCGCAACCTGGTGCGCATAGCGGCACCCGTACTAGCATGCTGCGCCAGTCGACCTGTCGACGGCGCGATCGTGACGATGGTGGCGATCGGGACGAGTGAGACGACGAGTGAGACGAGGCTGACATGGCTGCCCTTGAGTACGACTTCGTCATCGTCGGCGGGGGCTCCGCCGGCAGTGCCCTCGCCAACCGGCTCTCCGCCGATCCCGGCACCCGCGTCCTGGTGCTGGAGGCCGGACGTCCCGACTACCCCTGGGACGTCTTCATCCACATGCCGGCGGCGCTCACCTTCCCGATCGGCAGCCGCTTCTACGACTGGGGCTACGAGTCCGAGCCCGAGCCCCACATGGGCGGCCGCCGCATCTACCACGCCCGCGGCAAGGTGCTCGGCGGCTCCAGCAGCATCAACGGCATGATCTTCCAGCGCGGCAACCCCATGGACTACGAGCGCTGGGCCAAGGACCCCGGCATGGAGCACTGGGACTACGCCCACTGCCTGCCGTACTTCCAGCGCATGGAGAACTGCCTCGCCGCGGGTCCCGACGACGAGTTCCGCGGCCACGACGGGCCGCTCGTCCTGGAGCGCGGGCCCGCCGCCGGCCCGCTGTTCCCGGCCTTCCTGAAGGCGGTGCAGGAGGCGGGCTACCCGCTCACCGACGATGTCAACGGCTACCGCCAGGAGGGCTTCGCGGCCTTCGACCGCAACGTCCACCGCGGCCGTCGGCTCTCCGCCGCCAAGGCCTACCTCAAGCCCGTGCGCAACCGCCCCAATCTGACCGTGCGGACCCGGGCCCTGGTCACCCGTGTGCTGTTCGAGGGCAAGCGCGCCGTAGGCGTGGAGTACGAGCGCCGCAAGGGGGTTCCCGTCCAGGTGCGCGCCCGTGAGGTCGTCCTCTGCGGCGGCGCCGTCAACTCCCCGCAGTTGCTGCAGCTGTCGGGCGTCGGCAACGCGCAGGAGCTGTCCGCGCTCGGCGTCGACATCGTCCACGACCTGCCCGGGGTCGGCGAGAACCTCCAGGACCACCTGGAGGTCTACGTCCAGTACGCCTGTACGCAGCCCGTGTCGATGCAGCCGTACCTGGCCAAGTGGCGCTACCCCTTCATCGGCCTGCAGTGGCTCTTCCGCAGAGGGCCCGCCGCCACCAACCACTTCGAGGCCGGCGGCTTCGCCCGCAGCAACGAGGAGGTGGACTACCCCAACCTGATGTTCCACTTCCTGCCCATCGCGGTGCGCTACGACGGCTCCGCCCCGGCCGGCGGGCACGGCTACCAGGTGCACGTGGGGCCCATGTACTCCGACGCCCTCGGCTCGGTGAAGATCAGGAGCAAGGACCCTCGGGAGAAGCCCGCGCTGCGATTCAACTACCTCTCCACCGAGCAGGACCGCCGCGAGTGGGTCGAGGCGATTCGCGTCGCCCGCACCATCCTGAGCCGGCCCGCGCTCGCCCCCTACAACGGCGGCGAGATCTCGCCCGGCCCCTCCGTGGAGACCGACGAGGAGATCCTGGCCTGGGTCGCCAAGGAGGGCGAGACGGCCCTGCACCCCTCCTGCACCTGCAGGATGGGCACCGACGCGATGGCGGTCGTCGACCCGGAGAGCATGCGGGTGCACGGTGTGGAGGGACTGCGCGTCGTCGACGCGTCGGTGATGCCCTACGTCACCAACGGCAACATCTACGCACCCGTGATGATGATCGCGGAGAAGGCCGCCGACCTGATCCTGGGCCGTGAACCGCTGCCGCCGTCCAAGGCGCAGTACTACCGGCACCGCGACGCCACCGCCCAGTGATCGCCAAGTGACCTCGTCGAGGCCCCTGTTACAAGCGATTTACCACCAGGTGGCGCCCCGTGGCGCGGACGCCGGACGGCGTGCGCCCTCCCCGGTCACGATGTGCCGTACAAGTCGTGCAACCCCTTGACGGCCGGTGGCCGTTCGGACAGGGTGTTCCACCACAAGCAATTCGATGCGCTATGTGCAACGAAGCGAGGGCTCCGCGCGTGGCAGACCTGTATCTGGACGGAGAGTGGCGCGAAGCGGCGGCCGGGGGCCGCCGGGAGATCCGCTGCCCCGCCGACGGCACGCTCGTCGCGACGGTCCCCGAGGCGACCCGCGCCGACGCCGAGGCCGCCGTCGCCGCCGCCCGCGCCGCCTTCGACCACGGTCCGTGGCCCCGCACCCCGGAACGCGAGCGGGGCGCCCTCCTGCTGCGCACCGCGGACATCGTCGAGCGGGACGCCAAGGACTTCGCCCGCGCCGAATCCCTCGACACCGGCAAGCGGCTCGTGGAGAGCGAGTACGACATCGCCGACGTCGTCTCCTGCCTGCGCCACTACGGCGGCCTCGCCGGGACCTCCGCCGGCCGCGTCATCGACACCGGCCGCGACGACGCCGTCAGCCGCGTCGTGTACGAACCGGTCGGCGTCTGCGCACTGATCACCCCGTGGAACTACCCACTGCTGCAGGCCTCCTGGAAGGTCGCGCCCGCCCTCGTCGCGGGCAACACGATCGTCCTGAAGCCCAGCGAGCTGACCCCGTCCACCTCCGTCCTGCTGATGCGGGCGCTGGAGGAGGCCGGACTCCCTGCCGGGGCCGCCAACCTCGTCCTCGGCGCCGGCCCCGAGGCCGGCGCACCGCTCAGCGAGCACCCCGGCGTCGACATGGTCTCCTTCACCGGCGGCCTGGAGACCGGCAGACGCGTCATGGCCGCGGCGGCCCGGACCGTGAAGAAGGTCGCCCTCGAACTCGGCGGCAAGAACCCCAACGTGGTCTTCGCCGACGCCGACTTCGAGACGGCCGTGGACTTCGCGCTCACGGCCGTCTTCCTGCACTCCGGGCAGGTCTGCTCGGCCGGGGCCCGGCTGATCGTCCAGGACGGGCTGCACGACGCCTTCGTCGACGAGGTCGTCCGGCGCGCCTCGGCCATCCGCCTCGGCGGCCCGTTCGACCCCGCCGCCGAGACCGGCCCGCTGATCTCCGCCGCCCACCGGGACAAGGTCGAGGCCTACGTCGCCGCCGGGATCGCCGAGGGCGCCGTACTGCGCTGCGGCGGCGCCCGCCCCGCCGATCCGGCCCTCGCCGGAGGCTTCTACTACCCGCCGACCGTCCTCGACGGCTGCGACCAGGGCATGCGCGTCGTCCACGAGGAGTCCTTCGGCCCCGTGCTGACCGTCGAGCGCTTCACCGACGAGGACGACGCCGTACGCATCGCCAACGACACCGAGTACGGCCTCGCCGGGGCCGTGTGGACGCAGGACGCCGGACGCGCGCAGCGGGTCGCCCGCCGGCTGCGCCACGGCACCGTGTGGATCAACGACTACCACCCCTATGTGCCGCAAGCGGAATGGGGTGGCTTCGGGCACTCGGGCGTGGGCCGGGAACTGGGACCGACCGGCCTGGAGGAGTACCGCGAGCCCAAGCACATCTGGCAGAACATCCAACCCCGGCCGCAGCACTGGTTCCGCGGCTGAACGCCGAAGAGAGGTCGACCGTGACGACCCCAGCACAGACCGATGTGCCGCAGCGGCGCGGCGCGTCCAAGGACCAGGACCAGGAACATGACCGGAATCCGGTCATCTCCGTGCGCGGGCTGTGGAAGGTGTTCGGGCCGAAGGCCGAGAAGGTGCCGGGGTCGCAGGAGCTGTGCGGGCTCAGCCGCCGGGAGCTGATGGAGCGCACCGGCTGCACCGCGGCCGTGCGCGACGTCCACTTCGACGTGTCGCCCGGAGAGGTCTTCGTCGTGATGGGCCTGTCCGGCTCGGGCAAGTCGACCCTGGTGCGCTGTCTGACCCGGCTGGTCGAACCCACCGCCGGTGAGATCGTCTTCGAGGGCGAGGACATCCGCGCCGCCGACGCCAGACGGCTGCGCGAACTGCGCCGCAACAAGTTCTCCATGGTCTTCCAGCACTTCGGGCTGCTGCCGCACCGCCGGGTCGTCGACAACGTCGCGTACGGCCTGGAGATCCGCGGCACCGGCCGGGCCGAGCGCACCAAGCGGGCCCTGGAGGTCGTCGAGCTGGTGGGCCTGTCCGGCTACGAGAACTCCTACCCCGACCAGCTCTCCGGCGGAATGCAGCAGCGCGTCGGCCTCGCCCGGGCGCTCGCCGGCGACCCCGACGTCCTCTTCTTCGACGAGCCTTTCTCCGCGCTCGACCCGCTGATCCGCCGCGACATGCAGAACGAGGTCATCCGCCTCCACCACGAGGTCGGCAAGACGATGGTCTTCATCACCCACGACCTGTCCGAGGCGCTCAAGCTCGGCGACCGCATCCTCATCATGCGCGACGGGCGGATGATCCAGTGCGGCACGGGCGACGAACTGGTCGGCGCCCCCGCCGACGACTACGTGCGCGAGTTCGTCAGGGACGTGCCGCGCGCCGATGTGCTCACCCTGCGCTGGATCATGCGCGACCCGCAGCCCGACGACGCCCTCGACGGCCCCGAACTCGGCCCCGACGTCGTCGTCCGCGAGGCGACCCGGGCCGTGCTCGCCGCCGAGAAGCCGGTGCGGGTCGTCGAGGACGGCACGCTCCTGGGCATCGTGGGCGACGAGGAGATCCTCGCGGTCGTCGCGGGCCGGGAAGGAGGCGCGTGATGGCCGTCGTCGCCTCCGGTGGTGAACGGCTCGCCCCCGTCCGCGTGCGCCGCCGGGCCGTGGTGGCGGGCATCGTCGTGCTGTGGCTGGTGCTCTTCGCCGTGCTGCGCGGACGCCAGACGCTGGCCCTCGCGGCGGCCGACCTGACCTCGCTGCACCGCTGGTTCAACGGCGTCAACGACACGATCGGCGCCGACCGCAACAGCAATCCCCTCTTCCTCTACTTCTTCAACGAGATCCGGCTGGTCATCGACAACCTGGTGACCTTCGTCCAGACGCTGATCTCGCAGCCGCCGGAAGGCCGCCCGGTGCCGCAGATCGGCTGGCTCGGCGTCGTCGCGATCGCCGGATACGTCTCCTGGGCGCTGGGCAACTGGCGCGTGGCGCTGCTGGCCGTGGCGGGCTTCACCTTCCTCGGGCTCCAGGGCCTGTGGCAGGAGAGCATGGACACCCTCGCGCTCACCCTGTCGGCCGTGCTGGTGGCACTGCTGATCGGCATCCCGCTGGGAGTGTGGGCCGGGATGTCGCCGAGGGTGAACCGCGTCCTGACCCCCGTGCTCGACTTCATGCAGACGATGCCGACCTTCGTCTACCTGGCGCCGCTCACCCTCTTCTTCCTCATCGGCCCCGCCTCCGCCACCATCGCCACCCTGATCTACGCGGCGCCGCCCGCCGTCCGCATCACCGCGCACGCCATCCGCTCGGTCCCCGGGACCACCGTGGAGGCGGCGGAGTCGCTCGGCTCGACCAGGGCGCAGACCCTCACCAAGGTGCTGCTGCCGATGTCCCGGCGCACGGTGGTGATGGGCGTCAACCAGACCATCATGGCCGCCCTGTCCATGGTGACCATCGCGGCCCTGATCGACGCCCCCGGTCTCGGCAAGACCGTGGTCCAGGCCCTGCAGTCGCTCGACGTCGGCACCGCCTTCAACGCCGGACTGGCCATCGTCGTCCTGGCCGTCGTCCTGGACCGGTTCACGACCGCGGCGGCCGAGCAGAGCGGGACGGGGGTCCCCCGGGCCGGAGACCGGGGGAGGAGCGGGATGGGGGTCCCCCCGGCCGAAGACCGGGGGAGCTCCGGGGAGGGGCACCGTCCCGGTCTCCGCTCCCCGCGCCTGCGCCGGCCGCTGCTCGGGCTCGGCGCGGTCGCCGCGGCCGTCGCCGCCTGGCTGTCGCACACCTACGTCTGGGCCGCCGAGTTCCCCGGCGACGGCGGTGCCGGGCGCTCCCTGGCGAGCGCCGCCGACACCGTGACCACCTGGGCGCAGGACAACCTCTCAGGCGCCACCAACGGCATCCGCGACGCGGTCACCAGTGCCCTCCTCAACCCCTTCCAGACGCTGCTCACCGACTCCCCGTGGTGGCTGACCGGCTTCGTGCTGGTGGCCCTGGGCGTCGTCCTCGGCGGTCTGGGCGCCGGCGCCACGGCGGCGGTCTGCGTGGGACTGCTGGTCGGCACCGGCGTGTGGCAGGACGCGATGACCACGCTCGCCTCGACCGTCGCGGCGACGCTGCTGGTGATGCTGCTCGGCGTGACCGTGGGCGTGTGGATGGGCCGCAGCGCGCTCGCCGACCGGATCATCCGGCCGAGTCTGGACGCGGCGCAGGTCATGCCGCCCTTCGTCTATCTCGTACCGTTCCTCGCGCTGTTCGGCGCGAGCCGCTTCACGGCGATCGTCGCCGCCGTCGTGTACGCCGCGCCCGTGACGATCAAGATCGTCGCGGACGGCTTGCGGGGCGTGCCGGAGACGACCGTGGAGGCGGCGACGGCGGCCGGGTCCGGCACCTGGCAGCTCGTCACCAAGGTTCAACTGCCGATGTCACGCGGCGCCCTGACACTCGCGACCAACCAGGGCCTGATCTACGTGCTGTCGATGGTTGTGGTGGGCGGCCTCGTCGGTGCGGGCGCCCTCGGCTACGACGTCGTGGCCGGTTTCTCGCAAGGAGAGCTGTACGGCAAGGGGCTGGCGGCGGGACTCGCCATCGTACTGCTCGGCGTGATGTTCGACCGGATCACTCAGGCCGCGGCCGGGCGCATCAGGAAGGTGCCCGGCGGGCGCTAGAGCAGGAGGCGGAAGACATGGCAACACACCTGACGGCGGCCGGCCGGCACGCGAGATGGCGCGCCGGCGCGGCCGGAGTCGCGGCTCTCGGGCTCGCCCTCACCGGCTGCGGCGGCGCCAAGGTCGGCGAGCCGGACGCCGGCTCGGCCGGCTCCTCGGGCAAGTGCGGCACCTTCAACCTGGCCGTCAACCCGTGGGTCGGCTACGAGGCGGACGCGGCGGTCGTGGCCTACGTCGCGGAGAAGAAGCTGGGCTGCACGGTCAAGAAGAAGGACCTCAAGGAGGAGATCGCCTGGCAGGGTTTCGGCACCGGCGAGGTCGACGCGATCCTGGAGAACTGGGGCCACGACGACCTGAAGAAGAAGTACATCGAGCAGCAGAAGACCGCCGTCGAGGCCGGCCAGACCGGCAACAAGGGTGTCATCGGCTGGTACGTGCCGCCGTGGCTGGCCGAGAAGTACCCGGACATCACCGACTGGAAGAACCTCAACAAGTACGCCGACAAGTTCCGCACCTCGGAGTCCGGCGGCAAGGGCCAGCTGCTCGACGGCGACCCGTCGTACGTCACCAATGACGCCGCACTGGTGAAGAACCTCAAGCTGGACTACAAGGTCGTCTACGCCGGCAGCGAGACCGCCCTCATCCAGGCCTTCCGGCAGGCCGAGGCCAAGAAGCAGTGGGTGCTCGGCTACTTCTACGAGCCGCAGTGGTTCCTGTCCGAGGTCAAGCTCGCCAAGGTCGAGCTGCCCCCGTACCAGGACGGCTGCGACGCCGACGCCGCGAAGGTCGCCTGCGACTACCCCGTGTACGACCTGGACAAGATCGTCAGCAAGAAGTTCGCCGGCTCCGGAAGCCCCGCCTACGGCCTGGTGAAGAACTTCAACTGGACGAACGAGGACCAGAATCTCGTCGCCAAGTACATCGCCGTGGACAAGATGACACCCGACGCCGCCGCCGAGAAGTGGGTCGAGGCCAACGAGGCCAAGGTCGACGCCTGGATCAAGTAGGCGACGGTCTCAGCGCGTTCGTCGCGTTCCCCGCGTTCACCGCTGCGCTCCCCGTGCCCGGCGGGCTGTGTTCCGACAGCCCGCCGGGCACCGCCGTTTCCCGGTCGTCGCCGGGCCCGCGGGGGCCTTCTCCGGCCCCTGGAGGGCCTCTTGACACCCACTCCGGCGCCCGGCACATTGAGTTGCGCAACCTGAATCTTGTTGCGCTGACAGCAACTGGAGGTTTGGCGATGACGGGACCCCGAGTGGTCATCATCGGAGCGGGCGTCGTGGGGGCGGCGCTGGCCGACGAACTTTCCGCCGCGGGCTGGACCGACATCACGGTCGTCGACCAGGGCCCGCTCCCCGCCACCGGGGGCTCCTCGTCCCACGCCCCGGGCCTGGTCTTCCAGACGAACCCCTCCAAGACCATGACCGAACTCGCCCGCTACACCGTCGAGAAGCTCCGCTCCCTCGACGTCGACGGGCAGCCCTGCTTCCTCCAGGTCGGCGGCCTGGAGGTGGCCACCACCCCCGAGCGACTCGCCGAACTGCACCGCCGCCACGGCTGGGTGACGGCGTGGGGCGTCGAGGCCCGGGTCGTCGGACCGGACGAGTGCGCCGAACTCCACCCGCTGCTGGACCGCTCAAGGGTCCTGGGCGGACTGCTCGTCCCCACCGACGGCCTCGCCAAGGCCGTCCTCGCCGTCGAGGCGCAGACACGGCGCGCCGCGGACCGCGGCGTACGCTTCCTCGACCGTCACGAGGTCCTCGGCATCACGCGGGACGACGGCCGTGTCACCGGTGTCGTCACCGACCGCGGCGGCGAGCTGGCGGCCGACGTCGTCGTCTGCTGCGCCGGCATCTGGGGCCCCAAGGTCGCCCGTATGGCGGGGATGGAACTGCCGCTCACCCCGCTCGCCCACCAGCTCGCGTGGACCGGCCCCGTCCCCGCCCTGGCGGGCCAGACCGACGAGGCCGTCCGCCCGATCCTGCGCCACCAGGACGCCGGCCTCTACTACCGCGACCGCCACGACCGCATCGGCATCGGCTCCTACGGCCACCGCCCCATGCCGGTCTCCGCCGACGACATCGCCTCCTTCGCCGACGCCGAACGGATGCCCTCCGTCCTGGAGTTCACCGAGGAGGACTTCGCCGACGCCTGGACCGAGACCCGGGCGCTGCTGCCCGCCACCCGCGACACCAAGATCGAGGAGGGCATCAACGGGCTCTTCTCCTTCACCACCGACGGCATGCCGCTGCTCGGCGAGTCACCGGACGTGAAGGGCTTCTGGGTCGCCGAGGCCGTCTGGGTCACCCACTCGGCGGGGGTCGGCCGCGCTATGGCCGAGTGGCTCGTCGACGGCCACTGCTCCTCCTTCGACCTGCACGAGTGCGACGTCAACCGCTTCGAGCCGCACCAGCTCGCCCCCGAGTACGTACTCGCCCGAGACTGCCGGAACTTCGTCGAGGTCTACGACATCATCCACCCGCTCCAGCCGAGCGGCGCCCCGCGCCCGATCCGCACCAGCCCCTTCCATCCCCGCCAGGAGGAGCTGGGCGCGTTCTTCCTGGAGGCGAACGGCTGGGAGCGGCCGCAGTGGTACGAGGCCAACGCCGGCCTGGTGGAGGGCCGTGCCATCGCCACCCCCGACGACTGGGCCGCCCGCTACTGGTCGCCGATCGTCGGCGCCGAGGCCCAGGCCACCCGCGAGACCGTCGCGCTCTACGACATGACCGCGCTCAAGCGCCTGGAGGTCACCGGACGGGGCGCCGCCGCCTTCCTGCAGCGGCTCACCACCGGCAATGTCGACAAGTCGGTGGGTTCGGTCACCTACACCCTGCTCCTCGACCACGACGGCGGCATCCGCAGCGACATCACGGTGGCCCGCCTCGGCGGCGACCTCTTCCAGGTCGGCGTCAACGGCAACCTCGACCAGGACTGGCTCACGCGGCACCTCCCCGCCGACGGCACGGTCGCCGTCCGCGACGTCACCGCGGGCACCTGCTGCGTCGGGCTGTGGGGCCCGCTCGCCCGGGAGGTGCTCCAGCCGCTCGCCGACTGCGACTTCTCCAACGACGGCCTCACGTACTTCCGGGCCAAGCGGGCGCACATCGGGGCCGTGCCCGTCACGGCCATGCGGCTTTCCTACGTCGGCGAACTCGGCTGGGAGCTCTACACCACCGCCGACCTGGGCCTGAAGCTCTGGGACACACTGCTGGCCGCCGCCCGGCCCCTGGGCGGCATCGCCGCGGGACGCGGCGCCTTCAACAGCCTGCGCCTGGAGAAGGGGTACCGCTCCTTCGGCACCGACATGACGTACGAGCACGACCCGTACGAGGCCGGCCTGGCCTTCGCCGTCAAGGAGGACAAGGAAGACTTCATCGGCAAGGACGCGCTCGAACGGCGCCGGGGCGAGGTGCGGCGCAAGCTCACCTGCCTGACCCTCGACGACCCCCGGGCCGTGGTGATGGGCAAGGAACCGGTGTACGACGGCGACCGGCCCGTCGGCTACGTGACCAGCGCGGCGTACGGCCACACGATCGGCAAGGGCATCGCCTACGCGTGGCTGCCGGCGGAACTCGCCGTGCCGGGACGCGCCCTCGACATCGCGTACTTCGGCGAGCGCGTGGCGGCACAGGTCGCCGCGGAGCCGCTGTTCGACCCGGCCATGTCCCGCCTGCGCGGCTGAGCGCCGTGGCCGGCACCACCCGTACCTCGGCCGACGCCGCTGAGAGGAAGCCCCGCGCATGAACCCGCTCACCGCCCGCCTCGCCGAACTCGACCCCGAGGCGAACGCCGCGCACCCGCTCCACCCGCACCTGTCGCAGGACGGAGACAACGCCCGATGACCCCCCGCACTCCGGGCGCCGAGCTCCCGGAGCACCCGGACCGGCTCTGGCGCACGCCCCAGCCCAGGCGCGCCTACGACGTCGTCATCGTCGGCGGCGGCGGACACGGCCTCGCCACCGCGCACTACCTGGCGCGCAACCACGGCATCACCGATGTCGCGGTGCTGGAGAAGGGCTGGCTCGCGGGCGGCAACATGGCCCGCAACACCACCATCATCCGCTCCAACTACCTCTGGGACGAGAGCGCGGGCATCTACGAACACGCCCTCAAACTCTGGGAGGGCCTGGAGGAGGAGCTGGACTACCCGATCCTCTTCTCCCAGCGCGGTGTCCTCAATCTCGCCCACAGCCTCCAGGACGTGCGCGACAGCGTCCGCCGGGTCGAGGCCAACCGGCTCAACGGCGTCGACGCGCAGTGGCTGGATCCCGGGCAGGTGAAGGAGGTCTGCCCGATCGTCAACACCTCGCCGGACGTGCGCTATCCGGTGATGGGCGCGACCTACCAGCCGCGCGCGGGCATCGCCAAGCACGATCACGTCGCCTGGGGCCTGGCCCGCTCGGCCGACGCCGCGGGGATCGACATCATCCAGAACTGCGAAGTGACCGGCATCGACATCGCCGGGGGCCGGGTCACCGGGGTGCGGACCACGCTCGGTCCCATCGCGGCCGGGAAGGTCGCGCTCTGCTCCGCGGGCCACTCCTCCGTGCTGTCGAGGATGGCCGGCTTCGACCTGCCGCTGCAGAGCCATCCGCTCCAGGCGCTGGTGAGCGAACTGCTGCAGCCGGTGCATCCGACGGTCGTCATGTCCAACGCCGTGCACGTCTACGTCAGCCAGGCGCACAAGGGCGAACTGGTCATGGGCGCGGGCATCGACGCGTACAACTCCTACACGCAGCGCGGCGCCTTCCACATCATCGAGCGGCAGATGGCCGCCGCGCTGGAGCTCTTCCCCGTCTTCGCCCGCGCCCACGTGCTCCGCACCTGGGGCGGCATCGTCGACGTCAGCCCGGACGCCTCGCCGATCGTCGGCCTCACCCCCGTCCGCGACCTCTACCTCAACTGCGGCTGGGGCACCGGCGGTTTCAAGGCCACCCCCGGGGTGGGCTGGGTCTACGCCCACACCATCGCCAACGACGCCCCGCACGCCCTCAACGCCCCCTTCTCGCTCGACCGTTTCACCACCGGCGCGCTCGTGGACGAACACGGCGCGGCCGCGGTGGCCCACTGAGGAGCCCGACCGATGCTGCTCATCCCCTGCCCGTGGTGCGGGCCGCGCGACGAGGCCGAGTTCCACTACGGCGGCCAGGCGCACCTCGCCTGTCCCGAGGACCCGGCGGCCCTGACGGACGAGGAGTGGGCGCGCCACCTCTTCTTCCGGGACAACCCCAAGGGACCCTTCGCCGAGCGCTGGATGCACACGGCGGGGTGCCGCCGCTGGTTCAACGCGGTGCGTGACACGGCGACGAACCGGTTCGTCGCCGGCGGTCCCACCCCGCCCGCGGCCGGCGCCACCGCGGAGCGCCCCGGACCGGAGGGGCGGACCGCCGCGCCCCCGGCGCCCGCGGCCCACGCGTCCGCGCCCCCGGCACCCGCGGTCCCCGCCCTACGGCCCGCCCGTGACCCGGCGCAGCCCTTCCGCCTCGCGGAGGGCGGGCGGATCGACCGCACCGCGCCCCTGGCGTTCACGTTCGACGGCACCGCGTACACCGGCTACCGCGGTGACACCCTGGCCTCCGCCCTCCTCGCCCACGGTGTGATCGCCACGGGCACGAGCATCAAGCTCGGCCGCCCGCGGGGCATCTTCTCCGCCGGGGTGGAGGAGCCCAACGCCGTCGTGCAGATCGAGGCGCCCTTCCCGGAGCCGATGCTGCCCGCGACGACCGTCGAGCTCTACGACGGCCTCGTCGCGACCGGCCTACCCGGGCAGGGCAGGCTCGCCGAAGAGCCCGACCCGGCCCGTTACGACGCCGTCCACGCCCACTGCGACCTGCTGGTCGTCGGCGCGGGCCCGACCGGTCTCGCCGCGGCGGCCGTCGCCGCCGGCACCGGGGCACGGGTGATCCTCGCCGACGACCAGCCGGAGCCGGGCGGCAGCCTCCTCGGCAGTTGCCGGTCCCCGGAGCGGGCCGCGGAGACCGAGGCCCTCCTCGCGTCCGCCCCCGGGCTGCGGATCCTGCGCCGCACCACCGTTTTCGGCCACTACGACGACAACCACGTCCTCGCCGTCGAACGCCGCACCAACCACCTCGGCGCCGCCGCCCCCGCCCACGTCGCCCGCGAACGCGTCCACCGCATCCGGGCCCGCCGGGTCGTCCTCGCCACCGGCGCCCACGAGCGTTCCCTGGCCTTCCCCGACAACGACCGGCCCGGCGTCATGCTGGCCGGCGCCGCCCGCACCTACGTCAACCGCTACGGCGTCCTCCCCGGGCGCAGGGCCGTCGTCTTCACCACCAACGACGGCACCGACGTCGTCACCCGCGACCTGTCCGCCGCGGGCGTGGAGATCGCGGCGGTGGTCGACGCGCGCGACGGGCAGTACGTCACCGGCACCGAGGGAGCGGACCGGCTGACGGCCGTGCTGGTGGGCGACCGCCGGATCGAGGCCGACCTCCTGCTGGTGTCGGGCGGCTGGAACCCCGTGGGCCACCTCTACAGCCAGGCGGGCGGCGGCCTCCGGTACGACGACGCCCTCGGCACCTTCGTCCCGGTGCCGGGATCGTCCCACCAGGCCGTGGAGTTCGCCGCCACGCCCGCCGAGGGCGCGGCGGCCGCCGCGCGGGCGCTCGCAGCAGAGGGCTTCATGCCGGAGCGGCCGCGACCCGCGCCGGCGGAGCCCGGCCCCGGGCGCCCGCCGCTGACCCTCTTCGACGTCCCCGTCGCGGCCCCCGGCCCGCGCTTCGTGGACCTGCAGCGCGATGTGACCGTCGCCGACCTGGCGCGCGCCACCGGCGCGGGGATGCGCTCCGTCGAGCACACCAAGCGCTACACCACCGCGGGCACCGCCAACGACCAGGGCAAGACCTCCGGCGTGCTCGCGTCGGGCGTCGTCGCCGGCCTCCTCGGGGTGGACGTGGCCGACCTCGGCACGACGACCTTCCGCCCGCCGTACGCCCCGGTGTCCTTCGCCGCGCTCGCGGGCCGCGACCGTGGGTCGCTCCACGACCCGGTCCGCGTCACGGCGCTGCACGACCTGCACACCGCGCTCGGCGCCCTCTTCGAGAACGTCGGCCAGTGGAAACGCCCCTGGTACTACCCACGGCCCGGCGAGGACATGGCGGCCGCCGTCCTGCGCGAGTGCCGGGCCGCCCGCGAGGACGTGGCCTTCATGGACGCCTCGACCCTCGGCAAGATCGACGTCCAGGGCCCGGACGCGGCGCTCTTCCTCGACCGGCTCTACACCAACCTGATGTCCACCCTGCGGACCGGCATGATCCGGTACGGCGTCATGTGCCGCCAGGACGGCATGGTCTTCGACGACGGCACGGTCATCCGGCTCGCCGAGGACCGCTTCCTGGTCACGACGACCACGGGCAACGCGGCCGCCGTCCTGGACTGGATGGAGGAGTGGCTGCAGACCGAGTGGCCGGAACTGCGCGTCCACTGCACCTCCGTGACCGAGCAGTGGGCCACCGTCGCCCTCGTCGGCCCGCGCTCCCGCGCGGTGCTGCGCTCACTCGCCCCGGAACTCGCGGTGGACAACGCCGACTTCCCCTTCATGGCGTGGCGGGACACGACGGTCGCGGGACTGCCCGCCCGCGTGTGCCGGATCAGCTTCTCCGGGGAGCTGGCGTACGAGATCAACGTCTCGCCCTGGCGGGCGCGGACCCTGTGGGAAGCGGTGCACGCCGCGGGAGCCACCCCGTACGGCACCGAGACCATGCACGTGCTGCGCGCCGAGAAGGGGTACCCCATCGTCGGCCAGGACACCGACGGCACGGTCACCCCGCAGGACCTCGGGATGAGCTGGGTCGTGTCCAGGAAGAAGCCCGACTTCATCGGCAAGCGGTCCCACGCCCGCCCCGACACCGCGCGCCCCGACCGCAAGCACCTCGTCGGCCTGCTGCCCGAGGACCCCGCTCTGCTGCTCCCGGAGGGTGCCCACCTCGTCGCGGGTCCGGCCCTGCCCGAGCCGCCGGTCCCGATGCTGGGTCACGTCACCTCCAGCTACCGCAGTGCCGCCCTCGGCCGCACCTTCGCGCTCGCCCTGGTCAAGGGCGGCCGGGAGCGGGTGGGGGAGCGGCTGTACGCGCCCGTCGGCGGCCGTCTCGTGCCCGTGACCGTCGCTTCTCCCGTCCTCTACGACCCCGAGGGGGCCCGCCGCGATGGCTGACACCACCACCCGCCGCAGTCCGCTGTCGGCCGTGGCCGGCCGGCTCGCCGCCGCGACGCGCGCCTCGGGCGGCGCGCTGCGGCTGGCGGAACTCCCCTTCCTCGCGCAGATCGACCTGCGCCTGGACCCGAAGGGCCCGGCCGCCGAGGCGGCCGGACTCGCCCTGGGCGGGCCGCTGCCCCTCGAGCCGTGCACCGCCGTCCGCTCCGGCGACCTGGCGGTCCTGTGGCTCGGACCGGACCAGTGGCTCGTCGTCGGGCCGCCCGGGACCCAGGAGGACCTGGAGGCCCGGCTGCGCAAGGCCGCGGGAGAGGCGCACGCCTCCGTCACCGACGTCTCCGCGCAGCGCACCACCCTGCTGGTCTCCGGTCCCCGCGCCCGCGACCTGTTGGCGCACGGGTGCTCGCTGGACCTGCACCCGCGGGTCTTCGCGCCGGGCCGCTGCGCGCAGACCACGGTGGCCCGGACCCAGGTGGTGCTGGTGGCCCGGGACGAGGTGAGAGCGGGCTTCTGGGTGCTGGTCCGCCCCTCCTTCGCCGGCTACCTCGCGGACTGGCTGCTGGACGCCGCCGCGGAGTACGTGTGACCTGTGCCGCACGGCCCCTCTTTAACTTGAATCATGGATTCGCATTATCTAGCCTCAAGGTATGCGCCTGACGAAGTCCACCGACCTCGCGCTCCGTGCGGTGATGGCTCTCGCCGTCAAGGACGAGCCGTCCACCGCCCGGGACGTGGCCGATGTGATGCGGGTCCCGTACTCGCACCTGGCCAAGGTCGTGGCGCGACTGCAGCACCTGGGCGTCGTCGAGACCCGCCGCGGTCGCGGCGGCGGCCTCGAGCTCACCGCCGCCGGACGGACGGCCTCGGTCGGCCGCCTGGTACGGGAGCTGGAGGGTGTCGGGGACGTCGTGGACTGCGAGGGTGAGACGCCCTGCCCGCTCGCCGGGGCCTGCCGGCTCCGCGGCGCGCTGCGCCGGGCGCAGGAGGCCTTCTACGCCTCCCTCGACCCGCTGACCGTCGCCGATCTGACCGCCACGCCCACCGGACCCGTCCTGGTGGGGCTGGTCGGCTCCGGCCCGCCCGGTCCCCGGGGCTGACCCACCTGAACCGACCGCCCGCCGTGGGCGGGTTTCCGCACGCCCTTTAATGCGAATTCCAGATACCAATTAGGGAGCCGTTCATGCTCAGCGAGAAGTCCGCAGCGACCGTCCGCGCCACGCTGCCCGCCGTCGGCGGCGCGATCTCCGAGATCACCGCGCTCTTCTACGAACGGCTCTTCGATGCCCACCCGGAGCTGCTGCGGGATCTGTTCAACCGCGGCAACCAGGCCGCGGGCACCCAGCGCGAGGCACTCGCCGGGGCCATCGCCCACTTCGCCACCGCCCTGGTCGAGCACCCGGGACAGCGCCCCGACGCCATGCTCGCCCGCATCGCCCACAAGCACGCCTCGCTGGGCATCACCCCGGGCCAGTACCACATCGTGCAGAAGCACCTCTTTGCCGCCATCGCCGAAGTGCTGGGCGACGCCGTCACCGAGGAGGTCGCCGCGGCCTGGGACGAGGTCTACTGGCTGATGGCGAACGCCCTCATCGCCATCGAGCAGCGGCTGTACGCCGAGCGCGGCATCCTGGCCGGCGACACCTGGCGCCCCTGGGAGGTCGCCGAGCGGGTGCGGGAGACCGAGGACGTCGTCACCTTCCGGCTCCGCCCCGCCGACGGCCTGCCCCTGCCGGACTTCGGCCCCGGCCAGTACGTCTCGGTGCGCGTCGAACTCCCCGACGGCGCCCGGCAGATCCGTCAGTACAGCCTCTCCGGCGCCCCCGGCGACACCACCCGGCAGATCACTGTCAAGCGCGTGCACGGCGCCGTCCCCGACCCGGCGGGCGAGGTCTCCAGCCACCTCCACGACCACGTGGGCGAGGGCGCCCGCGTCGAGCTGTCGGCCCCCTACGGCGACATCGTCCTCGACGACAACGGCGCGCCCCTGCTGCTCGCCTCGGCCGGCATCGGGTGCACCCCGATGCTCGCCATGCTGCACCAGCTGGCCGACGGCGGCTACGAGGCGCCCGTGACCGTCGTCCACGGCGACCGCTCGCCCGGCCACCACGCACTCGGCGCGGACCACCGCGCGCTGGCCGAGAAGCTTCCCGGAGGCAGCGCCCACTTCTGGTACGAGGACCCGGGCACCGCCGCCTCCGCCGACCGCACCGGCCGGGTGGACCTCTCCGGCGTCCCGCTGCCGGACGGCCTGCAGGCCTACCTGTGCGGCCCGCTGCCCTTCATGCGCGCCGTGCGCGCCCAGCTCATCGAGCGCGGCGTGCCGGCCTCCGCTGTGCACTACGAGGTCTTCGGCCCGGATCTGTGGCTGGGCCGCGACTGAGCGGCCACACTGGTCGGATGGCAGAGAAGGCGGTCAAGCGCAGCGCGGGGATCCTGCTCTTCCGCGGCACCTCGGACGGTTCGCCCGAGGTGCTGCTGGCCCACATGGGCGGCCCCTTCTGGTCGTCCAAGGACGCGGGGGCGTGGACGATCCCCAAGGGCGAGTACGAGCCCGACGAGACGGCGGAGGCGGCCGCCCGGCGCGAGTTCCTGGAGGAGCTGGGCCTGCCGGTGCCGGAGGGGACTCTGCTGCCGCTCGGCGAGAACCGCCAGCCCAACGGGAAGATCGTGACGGTCTGGGCCCTGGAGGGCGACCTCGACACCGGCCTCGTCGAGCCCGGGACCTTCTCCATGGAGTGGCCCCGGGGCTCCGGCCGCGTCCAGGAGTTCCCCGAGGTCGACCGGGCCGAGTGGTTCGCGCTCGGCCCGGCCGCGGACGGCAGGATCCTCACCCCGCAGCGGACGTTCCTCGACCGGCTGCGCCGGCTGCTCGCCGAGGGCGGCGCGGTCGTCGAGGCGAACGCGGTCGGCGAGGGCGGCGCCGGTCAGGAGGGCGACGAGGCGTAGATCGACTCGATCTGCGCCGCGTACTCACTGACGATCGTGCTCCTGCGGAGCTTCAGCGAGGGCGTCAGCATCCCGTTCTCCACCGAGAACTCCATCGGCAGGATGCGGAACGCTCGGATGGACTCGGCCCGCGACACCGCCGCGTTGGCGATCGACACCGCGCGCTGGATCTCCCCGAGCACCTCGCGCTCGGTGAGCGTCGTCTGCAGCTGCACCGCCTCCCGGTCCAGGGTGACCAGCGCCGCGACGAACGGCCGGTTGTCGCCGACCACGATGCACTGCGAGATCAGCGGATGCGCCCGCAGCCGCTCCTCGAGCACCAGCGGGGCCACGCTCTTGCCGCCGCTGGTGATGATGATGTCCTTCTTGCGGCCGGTGATGGTCAGATACCCGTCCGGGTCCAGCGTGCCCATGTCGCCGGTCGCCATCCAGCCACCGCGGCGCCACACCTCCTCGTTGGCGGCCGGATCGGCGTGGTAGCCCACGAAGACCGTCGTGCCCCGGACCAGCACCTCGCCGTCCGGCGCGATCCGCACCGCACTGCCCGGCAGCGGCCGGCCGACCGTGCCGAAGCGCACCTTCCCCAGCGGCTGCGCGGTCACGGCGGCGGTGGTCTCGGTCAGCCCGTACCCGTCGTAGATGGTGAGCCCGGCGCCCGCGAAGAGCAGCGCGAGGTCCCGGCTGAGCGGGGACCCGCCGGAGACGGTGTAGTGCACACGTCCGCCCAGCACCTCCCGGATCCGCCCGTAGACCATCCGCTCGAACGCCGAGTGCGCCGCCCTCAGCAGCGGACCCGGGCCGGGCCCCGAACCGAGCGCGTGCCGCTCCACGGCCTCCGCGTAGCGCACCGCCACGTCCGCCGCCCGGTCGAAGACATGGGCCTTGCCGCCGAGGGTGGCGGTGTTGCGGGCGCCCTGGATGATCTTCTCGTAGACGTACGGGACGGCCAGCAGGATGGTGGGCCGGAAGGACCGGAACGCGGGCAGCAGTTCGCCCGGCGCGAGGTCGGGCTGGTGCCCGAGCAGGACACCCCCGCGCACCGCGCAGGTGGTCACCATCAGCCCGTAGATGTGCGACATGGGCAGGAACGCCAGCACCGACGGCCGCACCCCGGCCGGCGCGAAGATCGAGCGGTAGCCGGCCAGCAGGGTGTCGCACTCGGCGGCGAGGTTGGCGTGGGTGATCAGGCACCCCTTGGGCGGCCCCGTGGTGCCCGAGGTGTACGCGATGACCGCCACCGACTGCGGCTCGACCGCCCAGCGCAACTGCTCCAGCAGCACCGGGTGGATCTGCCGGCCCAGCGTCCCCAGCCAGCGGACGCAGCCCGCGTCGAGCTGCCAGATCCGGCGCAGCGAGGGCAGCGTGTCGCACACCGCGCCCACGGTCATGGCGTGGTCCTCGTGCTCGACCACGATGGCGACCGCCCGTGAGTCGGAGAGGATCCAGCGGACCTGCTCCGCGGACGACGTCGGGTAGATGGGGACGATCCGGGCGCCGATCGACCAGAGCGCGTAGGAGAACAGCGTCCACTCGTACCGGGTGCGGGCCATCACGGCCACCGGCTCGCCGAAGCGGATCCCCTCGGCCACCAGGCCCCGCGCCAGATCGGCCACCTCGTCGCGGAACGCGGCGGCGCTCACCTCCTGCCAGGCGTCGCCCTCGTGCCCGTCGCGTCGGGCCAGGACGGCGGCGTGGGGGCGCTTTTCGGCCGCCTCGTACACCGAGTCGGCGAGTCCCCCCGACCGCAGCTGTTCCACCTGGGGCGGAAGGCTGAACTCGCGCACGGTGCCCCCTTCCCCGAGCCAGTGCCGCGCCGCTCCAAGGGGCGGCGGGTCGGAAGATATCCGGCGATTGGTCCACTTGCCTAGAGCCGGGGTGGAAGCGGCAGGGACTGACGCGAGCGAGCGTTGACCCCGGTGTGCGGGCCGCCGTTTCGACGGCCGCATCGCGGGACGGCCGTCGACCGGGGAGGCGGCTCGTTGTAGAGTGGGGAAACCGCCCTTGACCTGCAAAAACGCAGGCAGGGAGCCTGACACCTGGAGCATCCGATGCTGCGTACCATGTTCAAGTCCAAGATCCACCGAGCCACCGTGACCGAGGCCGACCTGCACTACGTCGGTTCCGTCACCGTGGACGCCGATCTGATGGACGCCGCCGACCTGCTTCCCGGCGAGCTGGTCCACATCGTCGACATCACCAACGGCGCCCGCCTGGAGACCTACGTGATCGAGGGCCGCCGCGGCTCCGGGGTCATCGGCATCAACGGCGCCGCCGCCCACCTCGTGCACCCCGGCGACCTCGTCATCCTGATCAGCTACGCGCAGGTGGACGACGCGGAGGCCCGCGCGCTGCGCCCGAGCGTGGTGCACGTCGACGCGGAGAACCGGATCGTCGCGCTCGGCGCCGACGCCTCCGAGCCCGTTCCCGGGAGCGGTACCGAGGCGAGCCCGAACGCGGTGCCGGTCGGCTGAACGTCCGTGCGAGCGGCTGTGCTATTGTCCGGATCCAACTTCGAGGTATCCATCCAGGTGCGGCCCGGTGGTCACGGGTCGCGTCGGGACGGGGAGCACGGCCCGTGGCCGTCATCCTCCCGCAGTACTCCTCGGGCCTGACGCATCAGCAGTTCACCGGGCTCCGGCGGATCGCTGGGCTGCCACGGACTTCCGTGACGGGCCCGGACATTGTCGCTCTCGGGGGTGGGCGATGAGAGCACATTTTTGTTCGGCCCGAAAGGAAATGAGTCGATGCACGCTGGCAGAGCTGCCAGGCTGCGTACCGCGACGCTCGTGGTCCTCACCCTCTCGCTGACGGCCGCGGCCACGGGCTGCGGTGACAAGTCGGGTAGTGAGAGCGGTGAAGTCACGGTGGGCATTGCCCTGCCCACCAGGGCGCAGACCCGGTGGATAGCCGATGGCGACAACATGGTCAGGCAGTTCAAGGCCAAGGGGTACAGGACCGACCTGAAGTACGCCGCCGACAATGTCGACACGCAGGTCGACCAGGTCGAGAAGATGATCGACTCGGGCGACAAGCTCCTGATCATCGGCGCGGTCGACGGGTTCGAACTGGGTGACGCCCTTCAGAAGGCGGCCAGGGCGGGTGTCAAGGTGATCGCCTACGACCGCCTGCTGCTCGGTTCCAGCAACGTCGACTACTACGCGAGCTTCAACAACTTGAAGGTCGGCCAGATCCAGGCCCAGTACATCGTCAAGAAGCTGGGGCTGGCGGACGGCAAGGGCCCGTACAACCTCGAACTGTTCGCGGGTGACCCCGACGACAACAACGTCCAGTTCTTCTACAACGGGGCGATGGATGTTCTCGGCAAGTACATCGAGAGCAAGCAGCTGGTGGTCAAGAGCGACCAGACCCGGCTCAGCCAGGTGGCGACGTTCAAGTGGCAGGCGGAAATCGCCACCGAGACGATGGCCACCCGCCTCAAGCAGTACTACCACGGTGGCTCCACTGTGGACGCCGTCCTCGCCCCCAACGACGGCATCGCCCGCGGTGTCATCGAGGCGCTGAAGGCGGACGGCTACGGCACCGGTGCCAAGCCGATGCCCCTCGTCACCGGTCAGGACGCCGAGGTGGACTCCGTGAAGGAGATCATCAAGGGCGACCAGTCGATGACGGTGTACAAGGACACCCGCAAGCTCGCCGAGGTCGCGGTCACGATGGCCGGTGCCATCCTCAGCGGCGACCGGCCCCAGGTCAACGACACCGAGCAGTACGACAACGGCAACAAGATCGTGCCGGCGTACCTGCTCGACCCGGTCGGCGTCGACAAGAAGAACTACAAGAAGCTGCTCGTCGACAGCGGCTACATCAAGGCCTCCGACCTCAACTGAGGCAGGCGGCACGGACGCCACAGGGCCGGGAGGAACGCTGACGTTCCTCCCGGCCCTCGTCGTGTCCGCGGCGGTGCCGCGTCAGATGATCACGTTGAGCAGGCCGACGTTGTAGAGGCCGCCGTAGCCGCGGCCGAACTTGTGGCCGAAGCCGTAATCGAAGTCGTCGAACCCGAAGCCGTAGCCCCTTCCGTAGCCGCCGTGGCCGCCGTGGCCCTTGCCGTAGCCGTTGCCGAAGCCCAGACCGTAGAGGCCCCTGCCGAGCCCGATGCCATAGCCATAGCTGACGCTGTAGCCGTAGCCGATCCCGTAGCCGTGGTGCCTCTTGTGGTTGCAGTACTTCCGGTGGTGGTGCTTCTTGTGCTTCTTCTTGTGGTCGGCCTTCTTGTGGTGGCCCTTGTCCTTGTCCTTGCCCGAGTAGTTGTTCTTGTTGTTGTTCTTGTTGTTGTTCTCGTCCTTGTCCTTGTACGAGGCGTTGTCGCCCTTGCTGTTCTTGCCGTTGTCCCCGCCCTTGCCGCCCTTGTTGTTGCCGCCCTTCGAGCCCTTGCCGTTGCCGTTGTCCCCGCCGTTGTCGTCGTTGCCGTTGCCGCGGCCGTTGCCTCCGCGGCCGTTGCCTCCGCGGCCGTTGCCTCCGCGGCCGTTGCCGCCGCCGCCGTAGCCGCCGTCGTCGTCGCCGTAGCCGTTGTCGCCGCCGTTGTCTCCACGGCCGCCCCCGCCGTAGCCGCCGTCGTCGTCGTTGCCTCCGCCGCCGTTGCCTCCGCCGCCGTAGCCGCCGTCGTCGTTGCCGTTGCCGCGGCCGTTGCCTCCGCCGCCGTAGCCGCCGTCGTCGTCGTTGCCGCCGCCGTAGCCGCCGCCGTCGTCGTTGCCGCCGCCGTAGCCGCCGTCGTCGTCGTCGCCGTAGTCGTCGTTGTTCTTGCTGTGGGAGCCGTTCTTGTTGTCGTCGCTGCCCGGTGCGGCGAGGGCGCTGCCGGTCGAGGCGGCCATGAAGCCGGTGGCAAGAAGTCCGGTGGCGACGCCGAGAGCGGTGCGGCGCATCAGACTGATTCGCATGAGGGTCCTTTCCTCGGACGCGTGGCGGGCGGCGATCGCCGCCTCTGCGATCCAGTCGTACGCCGCGCCGCAAACGCCCGCCCGTCGAGCGGAGCGTCCGGGCGACAGCGTGGCCAAGGAAGTGACGCAGTGCCACGGGGAACGGAACGTCAGTCCCCGCCCAGCAACAGGGTGTCGAGCCCGCGTACCAGCCCCCGGCGGCCGGCCGCCGCACGAACCGCGAGCAGGGTCCCCGCGACGTACGGGGCGGGGGAGCTGCCCGCCTCGTGCCGGATCACCAGCCGCTCGTCCGGCAGCCCGAACTGCGCCTCGACGGCGAGGGTGTAGCCCGGCAGCCGCAGCGAGTGGACCTGCGTGCCCGCGATCGTCGCGCCCCGGGCCTCCGGGTGTCCGGCCGTGCGTTCCGGGTCCACCGCGTACTCGGGCCGCCGAACGGCGGCCAGCTGTTCGGCGAGTTCACGGGCGGTGCCGCTCGGGGCGTCGGGCTTGGTCGCGGAGGCGTAGTCGATGATCTCCCAGTGCGGCAGATGACGGGCCGCCAGACGGGCGGCCGCCTGGGCCATCGCGGCGGTCAGTGAGAAGTTCCCGGAGGCCACCACGCCGACCCCGTGCTCCTCGGCGAGCGCCGCGATCTCCTGGTAGTCGGCGCCGGACAGTCCCGAGGAGCCGACCACGACGTGGACCCCCCGGACCACCGCGGCGCGCACGTGCCGGCCCACCGCGGTGTGCGAGGTGTAGTCGATCAGCACGTCGACCCCGTCCAGCGCGTCGTCGACGGTGCTGAAGACCGGCACCCCCAGCTCCGCACCGCCCCACACCGCGCCGAGGTCGGCCCCCGCCGCCGACCGCGCCACCGCCGTCCGCAGCCGCAGGTCCCCGGCGTCCAGTACGGCCCGCGCGACCGCCTCGCCGGTCCAGCCCGTCGCCCCGGCGACGCACACATTCAGCAGGTCCATCCCCCCAGCATGAGGCATCAGCCCCGCCCCTCCCGTCCCGAGCCGGTCCTGCCGGGGGACCCCCTGCGCAGCCGGGCGGCCATGGCGCGGGCCTGACGGCGCATCCGGCCGGACAACGTCGTCGAGCGCGGCGCGGCGGCGACGAGCTGCTCGGAGAGCCACAGCGAACGCTTCTCGAGGTCCAGCTCGTCCAGCAGCCTGTCGATGTTGGCCAGCAGCGCCCCGTACAGGTCCCAGCTCTCCCAGCGCCGTTCGGTCTCCGCCCGCAGCAGCGACGCGATCCGGTCCCGTTCCTCCCGGCCCCGGCGCAGCGCGTCCTCCAGACGGGCCTCGGCCTGGTCCGCGCCCGCCGTGACCTGGGCGGCGATCAGCCGGCCGAAGCTGTCCACGGCGTCGGCCATGTCGGCGAACAGCTCGTCCATGCCCACGGCGAGCTCGCCGGTGAACAGCGCCTCCCGCCGGCCGCGCTCCCGGTCCAGTTCCGTCAGCGAGCGGCACAGCGTCCGCAGCAGGACGGTCGACACCTCCAGTGTGTCCAGCCCGCTGCGCAGCAGGAGCCGGGTCATCGCGCCCTCCGCCGGTTTCACCCGGGGGTTGAGCCGGGTTCCCTCCTCCGCCCTGCGCAACGAGGCGTCGAACCGGGCGATCTCGTTGTCCAGCCGCCGCGCGTCCATCAGCCAGGAGCGGGCCTGCTCGGCGGTCGCGCCGCCGCGCACCTCGCGGCCCATGCGCAGCATCAGCGCGCGCATGTGCTCGGCCAGCTCGCGCACCGCGTCACCCGCCGGCTCCACGAAGGCGGGCGGCGGCACGACGACGTTCAGCAGCACCCCGACGACCGCCCCGACCAGGGTCTCCAGTACGCGGTCCAGCGCCTCGCCGGAGGGCGCCGGCACGGCCAGGATGAGCATCGCGCTGATCGCCACCTCGGCCACGAACTCGTCCACGCGGATGAAGTGACCGATCACCAGCGACGCCAGGATGATCAGCCCGAGGCTCCACCACGTCAGGCCGATCAGCTCGGCGAAGCCGACCGCGATGAGGACGCCCGCCACCACGCTGACCACCCGTCGGATGCCCGTGGTCACCGTCGTGTAGAGGGTCACCTGCACGACGAGGAGGGCGGTCAGCGGGGCCGTCAGCGGCTTGGGGTTGGGCAGCAGCCACACGGCCACGGCGTACGACAGCACCGCGGCCACGGTGGAGCGCGCCGTCTGCACGACGATCGGGTCGTTGGTGCGCCGCAGGAGGTCGGCGAGCGGGGCGGGGAGGGCGCCGGGCACCCTGCCAGTGTCCCCGGCGGCGGGACACCGGCACCGGGTCAGCCGCGGAGGGTTGCGCCGACCGCGTGAATCCGGGCGCCCGACACGCCCCTGAGGCGCCGTCGGCGGTTCCCGGCGGCGCTTCATGGTCCGGGGCCGGCTTGTGTCCGGCCAGGGGAGCGAGGTGCCTATGGCGTGCGCGGTGCGGCGCTGCCGGGCCCTTGTCGCGGTGGCCGCCCTCGCGGCTGTGGCGGTCGCCTGCGGCGGCGCATCCCGGACCTCCGGACGGGCGACCCTCGACTGGTACAACTTCCCCGACGACTCCGGGGCGCTGCAGCAGGCCGCCGACCGCTGCAGCCGCGCCTCGGGCGGACGCTACGTCATCCGCTACAACAAGCTCCCCCGGACGGCCGACGGCCAGCGGCAGCAGCTCGTACGCCGTCTGGCCGCGCACGATCCGGCCCTCGACATCCTCGGACTGGACGTCACCTGGGCGCCGGAATTCGCCGAGGCCGGCTGGATCCGCCCGTGGACGGGGGCGCACCGCGCCGAGGCCGTCCGGGACACCCTCGCCGCGCCGCTGCTCACGGCCACCTGGAAGGGCCGCCTGTACGCCGCCCCGTACAACACCAACATCCAGCTGCTCTGGTATCGCGCGGACCTCGTGCCGGAGCCGCCCGGCACCTGGGCCGAGATGCTGGACGCGGCCCGCGCCCTGGCGAAGGCCGGCAAACCCCACCGCGTCGAGGTCCAGGGCGCACAGTACGAGGGGCTCACCGTCTGGTTCAACACGCTCGTCGCCAGCGCCGGCGGGTCGATCCTGAACGGGGACGCCACCGCGCCCTCGCTCGGCCCGCCCGCCGTCCGCGCCGCGGGGATCATGCACGAGCTGGCGGCCTCGCCCGCCGCCGACCCCTCGCTCGCCAACCAGACGGAGGACCAGAACCGGCTGGCGATGGAGTCGGGCAGCGCCGCCTTCGAACTGAACTACCCCTTCGTGTATCCGGCGATGAAGGCCGACAACCCGCAACTGTTCCGGCACTTCCGATGGGCCCGCTACCCGCGGGTCGACGCCGGCCGTCCCGCACGGGTCACCATCGGCGGCATCGACCTCGCCGTCGGGGCCTACAGCCGCCGGCCCGCACTCGCCTTCGAGGCGGCGCTGTGCCTGCGCGACCGCGACAACCAGCTGACCGCCGCCCTCCGGGGCGGCCTGCCGCCCACTCTGCGCGGCCTCTACACGGACCCCGCGATCGAGCGCAGCTACCCCTTCGCCAAGGACATCCTGGCCGAACTGGAGAACGCCGCCCTGCGGCCCAGGACCCCCGCGTACCAGAACGTGTCCATCGCGGTCTCCCACACCCTGTCACCACCCGCCTCGATCCGGCCCGTCGGCTCCGTCCGGGAGCTGAGGGGGCAGATCGAGGACGCGCTGCAGTCCAAGGGGCTGGTCCCGTGACGCGGCTCTCGGCGGGTGCCCGGCAGGAGCGGCGGCTCGGCCTGCTGCTCTGCGCGCCCGCCGTCCTCGTCATGCTCGCGGTGACCGCCTATCCCGTGGTCTACGCGGTCTACCTGTCACTGCACCGCTACGACCTGCGCTTCCCCCAGCTGGCCCGGTTCGTGGGCCTGGACAACTACGCCGCCGTCCTGGGTTCGGGATTCTGGTGGGAGGCCTTCTGGGTGACCTGCGTGATCACCGTCGTCTCGGTCGCGGTGGAACTGGTACTCGGCATGGCCCTCGCCGTCGTCATGCACCGGGCGCTCCTCGGCCGCGGCGCCGTGCGCACCGCGATCCTGCTGCCGTACGGGATCGTGACCGTCGTCGCCGCGTTCTCCTGGCAGTACGCCTGGACCCCGGGCATCGGCTACCTCGTGGACGCGGCCGGCGAGGCCCCGCTGACCGACCACTGGAAGGCCATCGGGCTGATCATCCTGGCCGAGGTGTGGAAGACCACCCCCTTCATGGCGCTGCTGCTGCTCGCCGGTCTGGCCCTGGTGCCCGAGGAGACGTTGCGGGCGGCCATGGTCGACGGGGCCGGCCGGTGGCAGCGCTTCCGGCTGGTCACGGTGCCGCTGATGAAGCCCGCCATCCTGGTGGCGCTGCTCTTCCGCACCCTCGACGCGTTCCGGATCTTCGACAACATCTATGTGCTGACGCAGGGCTCGAACGGCACCGGTTCGGTGTCGATCCTCGGTTACGACAACCTCTTCACCGCGCTGAACCTCGGTATCGGATCGGCGATCTCCGTGCTGATCTTCCTCTGCGTGGCGCTCATCGCCTTCGCCTTCATCAGGCTGTTCGGCACGGCCGCCCCCGGATCGGAGGACCGCGGACGATGAGTACGAGCCCGGCGCAGCGGCGGCGGATCGCCCGGTGGAGCGCCGTCAACACCGTGGTCGTGCTCTACGCCCTGTTCCCGGTGTGGTGGATCGTCGCCCTGTCCTTCAAGGACCCGAGCACCCTGTCCGACGGCAGTCTCATCCCCCGGAAGTGGACCCTGGAGAACTACCGGGGCATCTTCGCGACCTCCGAGTTCACCCGCGCGCTGGTCAACTCCATCGGCATCGCCCTGATCTCCACCGTCATCGCCGTCACGCTGGGCACGATGGCCGCGTACGCCGTGGCCCGGCTGCGCTTCCCCGGCAAGGGGCTGCTGATCGGCACCTCGCTGCTGATCGCGATGTTCCCGCCGATCTCCCTGGTGTCACCGCTGTTCAACATCGAGCGCCATCTGGGGCTCTTCGACACGTGGGCCGGGCTGATCATCCCCTACATGACCTTCTCGCTGCCGCTGGCGATCTACACGCTGTCGGCGTTCTTCCGGGAGATCCCGTGGGACCTGGAGAAGGCAGCCAAGGTCGACGGGGCGACCCCCGCACAGGCGTTCCGGCTGGTCATCGCACCGCTCGCGGCGCCCGGGGTGTTCACCACCGCGATCCTGGTCTTCATCTTCTGCTGGAACGACTTCCTCTTCGCGATCTCCCTGACCTCCACCACCGCCGCGCGCACCGTCCCCGCGGCCATCGCCTTCTTCACCGGCAGCTCCCAGTTCCAGCAGCCCACCGGCTCGATCGCCGCCGCCGCCGTGGTGATCACCGTGCCGATCGTCGTCTTCGTGCTGCTGTTCCAGCGGCGCATCGTGGCCGGACTGACCTCCGGCGCAGTGAAGGGCTGAAGCACCGCACATGGCCGAGATCACCCTTGAGGGCGTCACCAAGCGCTATCCCGACGGCGCCGTGGCCGTCCGCGACGTCAGCCTCGCCATCGCCGACGGCGAGTTCGTGATCCTCGTCGGCCCGTCCGGCTGCGGCAAGTCCACCACCCTGAACATGATCGCCGGACTGGAGGACATCACCGAGGGCACCCTCCGCATCGGCGGCCGGGTGGTCAACGACAAGGCCCCCAAGGACCGCGACATCGCCATGGTCTTCCAGAGCTACGCCCTCTACCCGCACATGACCGTGCGGCAGAACATGGGCTTCGCCCTGCGCCTGGCCGGAGTCGACAAGCCCGTCATCAAGACGAAGGTGGAGGAGGCCGCACGCATCCTCGACCTCACGGCCCACCTCGACCGCAAGCCCGCCAACCTCTCGGGCGGCCAGCGGCAGCGCGTCGCGATGGGCCGGGCCATCGTCCGTGAACCCAAGGCCTTCCTGATGGACGAGCCGCTGTCCAACCTCGACGCCAAGCTCCGGGTCCAGATGCGCACCCAGATCGCCCGGCTCCAACGGCGCCTCGGCACGACCACGGTGTACGTCACCCACGACCAGACCGAGGCCATGACCCTCGGCGACCGGGTCGTCGTCCTGCGCGGCGGCGTCGTCCAGCAGACCGGTTCGCCGCAGGAGCTGTACGACCGGCCGCGCAACCTCTTCGTCGCCGGGTTCATCGGCTCGCCCGCGATGAACTTCCTGCCGGCCACTCTGGAGGAGGACCGGCTGCGCACCCCGCTGGGCGACCTGCCGCTCGACGACCGCACGCGTGCGGACCTGGCACGCCGGCAGGCGCCGCGCGAGCTCATCGCCGGTTTCCGGCCCGAGGACTTCGAGGACGCCGAACTCGTCGACCCGGGCCGCGGCGGCGCAGACTTCGCCGTCACCGTCGACGTCCGGGAGTCGCTCGGCTCCGACGTCTACGTCCACTTCGCCCAGGAGGGCGGCGCGGCCGCCGCGGACCAGCTGGCCGAACTGGCCGCCGACTCCGGCCTCGCCGACACCGGCGCCGGCGCTCCCGAGATCGTCGCCCGGCTCTCGGCCCGGACCCGGGCCCGCGAGGGCGAACGCGTCCGGCTGTGGCTGGACACCTCCCGGGCCCACGTCTTCGACCCGGCCACCGGCGACAACCTGACGGTCACCGAGCCGTGACGGCACGGTGATGGCCACCACCCCGCCACCGCTCCCCGGGCCCCTCGCGCACCTGACCCCGCTCCTCGACGACTGGGGCTACCTCGCCGTCGGCGTCCTCGTGCTGCTCGACAACGGCGGCATCCCCGTCCCCGGGCAGACCGTCCTCGTCGTCGCGGCCGCCTACGCAGGCACCGGGCGGATGGACATCGCCGGCGTCATCGCGGTCGCCGTCGTCGCGGCCGTCGCGGGCGACTTCCTCGGCTACCTCATCGGCCGCAGCGGCGGCCGCGCCTTCGTCCACCGCTGGGGCCGCTACGTCCTGCTCACCCCCGAACGCTTCCTGCGCGGCGAGGAGTTCTTCGCCCGGCGCGGCGATCTCGTCGTCCTCCTCGCCCGCTTCGTCGACGTCCTGCGCCAGACCAACGGCATCATCGCGGGCACCGCCGGCATGCTCTGGTGGCGCTTCCTGCTCTTCAACACCCTCGGCGCGATCCTCTGGGTCGGTGTCTGGGCCTGCCTCGGCTACGCCGCCGGCACCCGCCTCGGCCCCATCTACGCCTGGCTCACCCGCTTCCAGCTCTACGTCCTGATCGCTGCCGCCCTGGCGATCGCGGCCCTGATCACCCGCCACATCTGGCGCCGCCGCCGGCGTTGACCGCCAGATGTTCCCCCGTTGACGTTCAGGGCGACCCGGACCGGGTCGGGACCGCGCTCCGGGAGCACGCCGGATTCCGCCGCAGTGTTCCCCGAGACGTGTCGCGGTGGTCACGGCGGCCGCGCTCGTGCCGTTCCTCCGGATCGTCGTCCCGGAGCGCGTCTGACCGCCGCTACGCGGTGGCCATGTGTCGTATTGGGCCGGCAAGGTGACCCGCGGGACCCGGGCCCGGCTCCCGCGCACCCGACCGGGCGTTTCCGGCTACACCACGCAGAACTCGTTGCCCTCCGGGTCGTGCAGCACCACCGCGTAGTGGTCCGCACCGGGCTCCGAGAGCACGCGCTGCCGGGCGGCACCCGCCGCGACCAGGCGGCCGACCTCGGCCTCCACCCGTTCCCTGCGGGTCTCCAGCGGCACCTCGGCCCGCCTGCCGCCCACCTTGACGTCGAGGTGGAGCCGGTTCTTGACCGTTTTGCCCTCGGGCACCTGCTGGAACCAGATCCGCGGGCCGTCACCCTCCGGGTCCACGATCGAGTCGCAGCAGTCCCTGTCGCCGAGCTCCTCCTCGGGCACGCCGATGCTCAGCCAGTACTCCCGCCAGGTGGGAAAGCCCTCGGGCGCGTCCTCGAGTCTGTAGCGCAGCGCGTCCGCCCAGAAGCGCGCCTGCGCCTCGGGGTCCGCGCAGTCGATCGTGAGCTGGAACGCGACCATGATGTCTCTCCCGTCGAAGCGGCCTGCCCGGTGCCCGCACCGGTGGGTCCATGCTGCCCGACGGGTACGACAGTCCCGGCCGGTCGGCCGGTCAGCCGCTCTCCTCGATCCGGAAGCCGACCTTCAGGCCGACCTGGAAGTGCCCGACCTGCCCGTCCGCGAAGTGACCGCGGATCTGCGTCACCTCGAACCAGTCGAGGTTGCGCAGGGTCTCCGAGGCCCGGCTGAGGCCGTTGCGGATGGCGGCGTCCACGCCCTCACTCGACGAGCCGACGATCTCGGTCACCCGGTACGTGTGGTCGGACATGGGGCCTCCCTGGATCGGTGGGACGGGTGGTTCCGCCCCTCCACGGTGCCTCATCGCCCGGCCCGCCGCGAGGGGAAGGACGCGGCCGCGGCGTTAGCCCACGGCGCGCCCCGGGAAGGGGCACCACATGGCCAGGGCCAACGACGAGGTCGAAGCCCTGCTCCGGGAGTACGCCGACCTCATCCAGATCACCGGCGGCGACGCCTACAAGGCGCGCGCCTATGAGAAGGCCGCCCGCGCCATCGGCGGCTACCACGAGGACGTCTCGCGGCTCGACGACAAGGAGCTGCGGAAGATACCCAACGTGGGGAAGTCCGTGGCCGAGAAGGTCACCGAGTACCTGCGCACCGGCGCCGTCCCCGCCGTAGAGGAACTGCGCGCCCGCATCCCCGCGGGCGTACGGGAGATGACCGCGATCCCGATGCTGGGACCCAAGCGGGCCATGATGCTCTACAAGGAGCTGCACATCGCCTCGGTGCAGGAGCTCGCCGACGCCATCCACCAGGAGCGGCTGCGCGACCTGCCCGGCTTCGGCGCCCGGACCGAGGAGAACATCCTGCACGGCATCGGCCTGCTGCGGTCCTCGGGCGGCCGGGTCCCGCTGAACGTCGCCATGGAGGTCGCCGAGGAGGTCGTCGCGGTGATGTCCGCGCTCCCCGGCTGCGAGCGCTGCGCCTACGCCGGATCGCTGCGCCGCATGCGGGAGACGGTCGGCGACGTCGACGTCCTCGTGGCCGCCGAGAAGTCCGGGCCGTTCATGGAGGCGTTCACCCGGATGCCGTCCACCGCCGAGGTCATCGCACAGGGCTCGAAGAAGACCTCGATCCGCACCACCAAGGGCCTCCAGATCGATCTGAGGGTCGTGCCGCCCGACTCCTGGGGCGCCGCCCTGCAGTACTTCACCGGCTCCAAGGCACACAACATCCGCACCCGCGAGATGGCCGTCCACCACGGGCTCAAGCTCTCCGAGTACGGGCTCTTCGACACCGCGACCGGCGAGCGGATCGTCTCCCGCACCGAGGAGGAGGTCTACGCCCGGCTGGGTCTGCCCTGGATACCGCCCACGCTGCGCGAGGACCGGGGCGAGATCCGGGCAGGCCTGGCCGGGGAGCTGCCCGACCCGGTCACCGAGCGCGCCGTCCGCGGCGACCTGCACACCCACACCGACCTCACCGACGGCCTCGCCGGCCTGGAGGAGATGGTCGTCGCCGCGGCGGCACGCGGCTACGCCTACTACGCGGTCACCGACCACGCGCCGAACCTGTACATGCAGCGCATGACCGACGAGAAGATCCTCGCCCAGCGCGACCAGGCACGTCGCCTCGACCGCGCCCACAAGGGCATGCGCGTACTGCACGGCACCGAACTCAACATCGATCCCGAAGGGGGCGTGGACTGGCCGGACGAGTTCCTGGCCGGCTTCGACCTGTGCGTGGCCTCGATCCACTCCCACTTCAACCAGGGGCGTGACGCCCTCACCCGGCGTCTGGTCCGCGCCGCGGAGAACCCCTACGTCAACATAATCGGCCACCCCACCACCCGGCTGCTGGGCAGGCGCCCCGGCATCGACGCCGACCTCGACGAGGTCTTCGCCGCCTGCGCCCGCACCGGCACCGCGCTGGAGGTCAACGCCCAGCCCGACCGGCTCGACCTGAACGACGAACTCATCCTGCGGGCCCGCCGGCACGGTGTGCGGTTCGCCGTCGACAGCGACGCCCACTCCACCCTGCACCTGGATTTCATGCGCTACGGCGTCGGCACGGCCCAGCGGGGCTGGCTCACCGAGGACGACGTCGTCAACGCCTGGCCGCTCACCCGGCTGCGCCGCTTCCTGCGCAAGGACGGCCGTACGCATCCGTGACCGTACCCGGGGTAGGCGCATCGTGACCGCCCCCCGCACCACGGCCTGGACATCGAGGAGGACACGATGCTGCTGCTGGGACTCGTGCTCATGGGCGCCACCGCCGCCTTCACCGGACTTCTGATCGCGGAGAACCTCGGCGGAGGACCCGACTACACCGTGACGCTGTTCGGCTCGGACGTCGGCACCGTCAACACCCTCGGCGCGTTCCTCGCCGGTCTCGCGCTCGCCCTGGTGTTCTGCCTGGCCGCGGTCATCGCGCTGGCCGGCGCCGGACGCGAGCGCAGCCGCCGCGCGGAACTGCGCCACCTGCGCCGCCGGGCCCGCGCCGCCGAGGCGGCGCCCGACGCCACCGCCCCGGCCGTCGCCACCGAGACCGCCGACGACACGGTCACGACCACGAAGACCCCCAGGGCGTCCGCGCGCCGCCGGGGCATGCACCTCTTCGGCCACTGAGACGCCCGGACCGCGCGGGACGCCCGCCCGTACGTACGACGGACCGCCGAAGATGCCTCCCGGACCCGCTGCCGCCATTCTGGGAACGGGGCAGGACAAGGAGGCCGGTACGTGTCCACCACGAAGATCTGCTGTGTGGCGGGCGCCCCGTGCTGGGTCAGCCTGATGGCACGCGACCTGGACGTGGCGAAGGCGTTCTACGGACCGCTGCTCGGCTGGGAGTTCGAACCCGGGCCCTCGCGCTGGGGCCCGTACGAACGGGCGCTGGTGAACGGCACCGAGGTCGCCGGCATCGGGGCGATCGCCCGGGACTGGGAGACCTCGGTCAACTGGACCACGTACTTCGGGGTGGAGAGCGCCGACGCCACCGCCGCCGACATCCGCGACCGCGGGGGCACGGTGGCGGTCGGCCCGCTGGACTTCGACGCCGGACGGCTCGCCCTGGTCGCCGACTCCATGGGCGCCTCCTTCGGGATCTGGGAGGGTGAGCACGGCCCCGCCCGCAAGCTGCGGATGCACGGAGCCCCCTCCTGGATCGAGCTGCGCACCCGCGACGCCTTCGCCGCGGCCATGTTCTACGGCGAGGTCTTCCACTGGGACCGGCGCGGCCCCCGCTACGTCGTCGAGTGGGAGAACGACCGTGTCGTGCTCTACGTCGACGGGCACAGCGTCGCGGGGATCCGCGGCGGCGGCGTCGAGGCGGCGGCCGACCCCAAGGTCCGGCCCCGCTGGCACGTCTTCTTCACCGTCGTCGACGTCGACGAGGCCGTCCGGCGCGCCAAGGACCTCGGCGGCGAGGTCACCGGAGAACCCCTCGACAGCGCCTACGGCCGGGTCGCGGGCATCCGCGACCCGGAGGGCGGCCTGCTCTCCCTCGTCAGCGACCACCAGTAGCGCGCGCCGAGCGCGTCCCATCGGATGAACCCCGCTCCGCCACCGCCCCGCCGGGTCGCGGACACCCCGGCGGGGCACTGGAGAAGCCGCCATGGAGTGGTTCACCGCACCGGACTACTGGCTGAGCCGTGTGGCCATCCAGCGCGGGCTGGGCGTGCTCTACCTGGTCGCCTTCCTCACCGCCGCCAACCAGTTCCGCGCCCTCATCGGCGAGCACGGACTGCTGCCGGTCCCGCACTTCCTGCGGCGCGTGCCCTTCCGCCACGCGCCGAGCCTGTTCCAGTTCCGCTACTCCGACCGTCTCTTCGCGGTCGTCGCGTGGGGCGGGGCGGCGCTGTCAGCCGCGGTCGTGGCGGGTGCGGCCGATCTCGTGCCGCTGGGGGCCTCGATGTCGCTGTGGGCGGTGCTGTGGCTGCTGTACCTGTCGATCGTCAACGTCGGGCAGACCTGGTACGCGTTCGGCTGGGAGTCCCTGCTGCTGGAGGCCGGCTTCCTGGCGGTCTTCCTCGGCAACGACGAGACCGGGCCGCCGGTGCTGGTCCTGTGGCTCATGCGCTGGCTGCTCTTCCGCGTCGAGTTCGGCGCCGGCCTGATCAAGATGCGGGGTGACGCCTGCTGGCGTGATCTGACCTGCCTGTACTACCACCACGAGACACAGCCCATGCCCGGCCCGCTCAGCTGGTTCTTCCACCACCTGCCGCGCGGCGTGCACCGCGTCGAGACCGCCGCCAACCACTTCGCGCAGCTGGTCGTACCCGTCGCCCTGTTCACCCCGCAGCCGGTGGCGAGCATCGCCGCCTGCGTCGTCATCGTCACCCAGCTGTGGCTCGTGCTCTCCGGCAACTTCGCTTGGCTGAACTGGCTGACGGTCGTCCTCGCCGTCGCCGCGCTCGACGGCTCCCGCGTCGCCGCGCCGCCGCCCGCCGCGTCCGTCGCCCCGCCCGCCTGGTACGCGGCCCTGGTGATCGCCGCCACCGCCCTCGTCGCCGCCCTCAGCTACTGGCCCGCCCGCAACCTGCTCTCCCGCGGCCAGATGATGAACGTCTCCTTCAACCGCCTGCACCTGGTCAACTCCTACGGCGCCTTCGGCAGCATCAACCGGATCCGCCTCGAGGTCGTCGTGGAGGGCACCGACGCCGCCGCGATCGGCCCCGACACGGTCTGGAAGGAGTACGGCTTCAAGGGCAAGCCCACCGACCGCCGCCGTCTGCCCCGCCAGTTCGCCCCGTACCACCTGCGCCTGGACTGGCTGATGTGGTTCGCCGGGATCTCCTCCGCCTACGCGTGGGCCTGGTTCATCCCGTTCGTCGGCAAGCTCTTGGAGAACGACCCCCGCACGCTCCGGCTGCTGCGCACCAACCCCTTCCCGCACGCCCCGCCCACCTACGTCCGCGCCCGTCTCTACCACTACCGCTTCACCGACTGGCGCACCCTGCGCGCCACCGGCGCCTGGTGGGACCGCAGCCTGGTGCGGGAGTACCTTCCCCCGGTCGACCGCGAGAGTCTGCGACGTCATGGCTGAGCGCCCCGCCCGGGGAAGCGGTGGGGATGCCTGCCCGGGCTGGCAGCCGGTGGACACGGCCGACCGGTTCGCGCCGCCCGTGGACGCCGCCGTGGCGGGGGGCCGTCAGTCGCGCCAGGGAGTGGGACGGATCTCGAAGCCGGTGAGGCCCTCCGGCCTCTCCTCGACGACCTCCACGCGGTCGACGATGGACAGCGGGGAGCCCTCGTGGGCCCAGGCCACCATCCGCTCCACCGCCTCCTCCGCGCCCTCGAAGACCGCCTCGACCCTGCCGTCCGGCCGGTTGCGGACCCAGCCCGCCGCACCGAGCTCGTTCGCCGTCATGCGGCAGGTGTCCCGGAAGTACACGCCCTGTACGTCGCCGGTGACGACCACCCGCCGCCGGATCACGACGGCCACGCCCGGTGGACCGCCTCGCCGAAGGCGTCGGCGTCCAGGACCGCCGCCCCGCCGGGGTCGTTGTTGAAGTACACAAACACGTCGGAGTCCTCCGGCCAGGTGTCCGCGATGCGGTGTGCCCAGGTGGTCAGCGCCCGGGGACCGTAGCGGGGCCACGGCCGGGCGATGCCCTCATGGAAGCGCACGTAGCCCCAGTCCGCGGTGCGCCACAGCGGCGTTGCCGGGCGCGCCCGCCAGTCGGCCCAGCACAGCGCGGCGCCGCGGCGCTTGAGCAGGGCGCGGATCTCGGGGGTCCACCACGAGGCGTGCCGGGGCTCGACGGCGACCCGCACGCTCTCCGGGAAGCAGCGCAGGCAGGTCTCCAGGACGCGGGCGTCTGCCCGCAGATTCGGCGGCAACTGCAGCAGCACCGGCCCCAGCCGGTCGCCGAGGCCCTCGGCGTGCGCCAGCAGCCGCCGCACCGGCTCCTCCGGATCGCGCAGCCGCTTCATGTGGGTCAGGTAGCGGCTCGCCTTGACCGCCATCACGAAGCCCTCGGGCGTCTGCCCGCGCCAGGCCGCGAAGAGCTCCCGGGACGGCAGGCGGTAGAAGGCGTTGTTGCTCTCGACGGTGCGGAAGTGCCGCGCGTACTCCTCCAGCCACAGCCGTTGCGGCACCTCCGGCGGATACAGGACGCCACGCCAGTCCCTGTACTGCCACCCCGAGGTTCCGACGAGCACGGGCATCGCGTGGTCCCTGCCGATTGCTTGCTGGACACTATTCAGGGTAGGTCGTAAGAAGTCCCGCATCTCCCGCTCGCGGGGGTGGAACCATGCACTTCACAGACCGCGCGGATGCCGGACGGCAGCTCGCCGAGCGGCTGCGGCATCTGGACTTCGACAATCCCATCGTGCTCGGCCTGCCGCGCGGCGGCGTGGTCGTCGCCTACGAGGTGGCGCAGGCCCTGCACGCTCCCCTGGACGTGATCGTCGTCCGCAAACTCGGTGTGCCCTACCACCGGGAACTGGGCTTCGGCGCCATCGGCGAGGGCGGCGCCAAGGTGCTCAGTGACGACATCGTCCAGATGAGCCATGTCTCCCACGCCGACATCGACGCCGTCGAGCACCGCGAGGAGGCCGAGCTGGCAAGGCAGGCGCACCGCTTCCGCGAGGGGCGTCCGCGCACCGCCCTGGCCGGCCGTACGGTCGTCGTCGTCGACGACGGGGTCGCCACCGGCGCCACCGCCCTGGCCGCCTGCGAGGTGGCCCGGGCCCAGGGCGCGGCCCGGGTCGTGCTCGCCGTCCCGGTGGCCTCGCCGCAGGCGATGCCCGCCCTGCGGCACGCCGCCGACGACGTGGTGTGCCTGTCGGCGCCGAGCGCCTTCTTCGCGGTGGGGGAGTGGTACCACGACTTCTCCCAGACCGGCGACGACGAGGTCTCCGGGCTGCTGAAACAGGCCGCCGCCCGGGGACCGCGGAGCACCGAGGTGGAGCTCGCGGGGGGCGGTGCGACCGCCGCCCGGCTCGCCGGGACGCTCACCATGCCCGCCGACGCGCGAGCCCTGGTGATCTTCGCCCACGGCACCGGCAGCAGCCGGCACAGCCCCCGCAACCGGGCCGTGGCGGCCGCCCTCAACCAGGCCGGGCTCGGCACTCTCCTGTTCGACCTGCTCACCCCCGCCGAGGAGGCGGACCGGGCCAATGTCTTCGACATCGAGCTGCTGGCCGCCCGCCTGGTCGACGTGTCGGAGTGGGCCCGCCGGGAGAACCTGCCGCTCGCCTACTTCGGGGCCAGCACCGGCGCGGCCGCCGCGCTGTGGGCCGCCGCCGATCCCCGGGCCGCCCCGTACGTCTCCTCGGTGGTGTCCCGGGGCGGCCGCCCCGACCTGGCACTGCCCCGGCTCGGCGACGTCCGGGCGCCCACCCTGCTGATCGTCGGCGGGCGGGACACCACCGTCCTGGAGCTGAACCAGCGCGCCCAGGAAGCCCTCACGTGCCCCAGCCTGCTGCACGTGGTGCCCGGGGCGACCCATCTGTTCGAGGAGCCCGGAGCGCTCGACGAAGTGGCGCACCTGGCGCGTGACTGGTTGGCCGGTCACCTCCCTGCGACGGCCGGTCCGTGACCGTACCCTGAGGTCAGGGGGCGTGGAAGGGAGCAGGAGGATGCGCCGATGAGCAGTACGGTGACCATGCTGGACTCACTCCCGCCGGCCCATCGCAGGGCCTTCCTGGAGCACGCCAAGAAGGTGAGCTTCCCCCAGAGCTGGCGCATCTGCGACGAGGGAAGATTCGCCGACCGGTTCTGGGTGGTCGAGTCGGGCGCGGTCTCCATCGACATGGACGTGCCCGGCCGCGGCGCCGTCTCGGTGGAGACCCTCGGCCCGGGCGAACTCATCGGCTGGTCCTGGCTGTTCCCTCCCTACCGCTGGCAGGTCGGCGCCCACGCGCTGGGTTCGGTGGGCGCCTACGAGTTCGGCGCCGCCGAGATCCGCGACCTGTGCCGCGACAACCCGGTGCTCGGGCAGGCGATCGTGCTGGCCGCCGCCCAGACCATCGCGCAGCGGCTGGGCTCGGCCCGGGCCCGGATGCTCGACATGTACGGTCCGCGCCTGCAGGAGCACTCCTGAGCGGGCGGGCGTCGTTCAGACGCGCGCCCTGAGGGCCTCGGCCAGCCATCCGAATTCGGCCACGTGGGTGGGGCGGGGCCCCTCGCCGCTCAGCACGCCCAGCAGTTGCCGGTAGCGCTCCGCGCGGTCGTCCAGCCCCGCCTCAAGCCTGGCCAGCACGGCGGCGCGGTCGGCGTCCGGGCCCAGCAGCTCGGTGAGCACCCCCTCCGCCTCCGGCGCGTCCGGGGCGATGCCGCGTTCACGGGCCGGCCCCACCAGGCCGACGACCTTGCGGGCGAACCACACCGACGTCCCCGGTGCCGGGCGCTGCGCCGCGTTCCCCTCCACGACGGTGCGCATATGGCGGCGGAAGTCCGGGTCGCGGACCAGCTCGGCGAGTTCGACCCAGGCGTCCACCTGCTCGGGCGTCGGGTCGTCGGGCAGATCGGCGGGGGTGCTCCGCATCCGCTCCTTGATGTCGGGGTCGGCGTCGAGCCCTTCGAAGACCTCCTCGACGAAGTCCTCGACGATACGGCGCCGTTCTTCGGCGGAGAGCCGGGCCAGCTTGTTCAACAGGGTCATCTCCTCGGTGTCGGACCGCCGCTTCGCCACGGTGCTCAGCACCGCTCGGCGCAGCAGCAGCGTCCTGATCTGCGCGTCCAGTGCCTCCACGTGGACGGCGGCGACGGCCGCGACCGTGGTCTCCCGCTCCAGCACCCGGCGCACGTCCTCCAGGCCGAGCCCGAGCTCCCGCAGCGTGCGGATCAGCTCCAGCCGGGCCACCGACTCCGCGTCGTACTGCCGGTATCCGCCGTGGCTGCGCCCGGCCGGCGGCAGCGCGCCGATGTCGGACCAGTAGCGGATGGTGCGCACCGGCATGCCGGTGCGGCGGGAGAGCCGCCCGATGGTGAGCAGCTCCTGGTCGTCGCTCATGCAGCCGAGTCTGGACCTTCCAGCCGCTGGAGGCTCAAGCCCGGGCGCCGGAGCCCGGCGGCGCCTCGCCTTTCCCGGGCGGGGCCGGTCCCTTCGTGGCCGGTCCCGATCCCTACCGCGCGCCCTTCCCCGCGGCCTCACCGGAGGCAGCCGGCGTGGCCGCCGGCGTTCGCGTCGGCCTGGTCACCCAGCGGTCCTCGGCGCCCGTCGTGCCCACCGGGCGGCGGAACAGGGCGCCGTGGCCCGCGTCATGGAGGACGAACGACTGCCGCGGCTTCGCGGCCGGGCGCACCGCGACCACCTCCGAAGCCCGGAAGCCGGGCCACGGCTGCCCGGTGTAGCCGGGACTGCTGCCGGTCGCCTTCGGCGCGGAGAGCGGATTGCCGCCCGCACAGCGCACCCTGGGCACGCCGCGGTCGTCGGCGAGCACCGCCGTGCCGGTCTCCAGCACCGCGGCGAAGGCGGTCGCGGAGCCGTCCTTGAAACCGTGGTCGGTGACCCGGGTGTCGGCGCGCAGCAGCACGGGGGTGAGGGACTTCAGGTACCGCGCGACCCCGTCGGTGTCGACGCCCGCGGCACGGGCGAACGCGGCCGCCTTGTCGGGGACCTCGGTCAGGTACTCGGCCTGCTCGGCGACGTCGCAGGACGCCATGCCCTTGGTGCCGCCGTAGAGCGCGCGGGTGGCGCCGGAGACGCTCGGCGCCCCGTACGCGGCGGAGGGCCGGGGGCTCAGAGCCGGCGCCGGGGCGTCCGAGGGCAGGAACTCCCGGGCCGTGCCCGAGGTGAAGGCGTCCATGCCGGCCACCTCCGCCGGCTGGAGCACGACCGGCGGCCGGGCCGGTGACGGGCTCCGCCCCGGCGTGGCCGTGCCGCCGCCCCCACCGCCCCGCGTGGCCAGGAAGACCGCCAGGACGAGCGCCGCGGCGCCCAGCGCCGCGAGCGCCGACAGCCCGGCGCTCGACTTCCACCACGGCCGGCGCGCGTGCGCGTGCGTGTGTGCGGGCGGGTCCGGGCCGGGGTCGGGGGCTCCGGGTGGCTCGTGGGGCGGCGGTGACGTCACTCCCGCATTGTCCGTCCGCGTGCCGAGGGAGTCGCAAGCCGGGGCATTCCGGACGGGCGGCCTGTGGCCGGGCTGCTTAGCCTGACACCGTGACCCGGCATCCGCCCTCCGCCCCGCACCCCGCCCCGGGATTTGTCCACGGCTGGCTGCACGCCCTGGCCGCGGTCGTCGCCGGGTACGCCGTCATGGCGGTCGTGGCGGCACTGGGCCTGTGGCTCGCGGGGGCCTCCGGGCTGCCGCAGGGCGCCTTCCTCCCCGTCATCGCCGCGACCGTGGTCATGGCCGTCGGTGGCCGCGTCACGCTGGAGGGCGGCGCCGGGGCCATCGCCCAGTCGGACGCGGCGGTGACCCTCGTGCCGCTGTCGGTCGCCCTCGCCGGGGCCCTCGTCACGGCGTACGTGGTCGTGCGGCCACTGCGCCGGCACGCGGTGGTCGCCGGTGACCGGCTGCTGTGGCTCTTCGTCCGGACGGGCGTGCTGTGGGCCCTCGCCACGCTGCTGATCGCCCTCGGCGCCCGGCACACGTTCACCATCTCCACGGGTGAGGACTTCCTCAACGACATCGGTGCCCTGCTCGGGGTCACCCCGACCGTCGGCTTCCGCGCCGACGTGCCGGTCACGGTCGTCGCGGGCCTGCTGTGGCTGGCCGTCGTCCTCCTCCTGGCCTTCGCCGTGTCACGGAGCGCGCCCCTGCCGTCCCGGCTGGTGCCCGTGCACACGACGGTACGCCCGGCCGCCCGCGCCATGGTGGGCGTCCTGCTGGCCTACGTGGTCGTCGGCGCCGTGATCGCCGTCATCACCGCCTCCACGCGTGCGGAGCCGGCCAACACCCTGGCCGTCGTGTTCCTCGGCCTGCCGAACGTGGCCTGGATCGCCCTTGGCCTCGGCATGGGCGCCTCGTGGCACGGCAGCGTGGAGGGGGCGCTCGGCGTGCCGATGCCGGAGGCGCTGGCCGCCGTGCTCCGCACCGGGGACGGCGACGTCACCCTCGACCTCGCGTCGCTCTCCGAGCACGACAGCCGGGCGTGGTGGCTGGTGGCCGCCGCGGTCGTCGCCATGACCGGCGCCGGCTGGGCCACCGCCCGGCGCGCCCCGCCGGGCACCGGGCACGTCCGCAACGCGGTCCACCTGGCCGTGGCGTCCGCGGTGGCCATGCTGCTGATCGGTGTGCTCACCCGGATCGACGCCCACTACGGCCTGTCGCTGTTCGGTATCGGCGATCCCGCGGACACCGGGGGCCTCGGCGGGTCCATCGTGCTGCTCCCGAACCTGCTCCCCGCGATCGGCATCGCGGCGCTGTGGGGCGTGGCGGCCGGGCTGCTCGGCAGCATGGCCGTGCGCCTCCTGGCGCGGCGGCGCGACGCGCGGCCCGCCGGTCAGGAGCGGTGACCGCCGCGGGCTGCGGTGCGCAGGAGCCGGAGGTCAGGCCTCACCCGTCCAGGTGATCGGGCGGGTCTCGGTCGGTGACGAGTCGCCGTCCCGCGGCGGCTGCCCGAAGGGCTCCCGCTGCGGCTCTCCGTGAGGCTCCCCCGGTGGCATCGAGGGCGGTTGCGCGGTGGCGTACGTCGCCATGCGTGCGCCGTCGCAGAAGCACCAGCGGTCGTGCTCGGCGTCGAAGAGCCAGACCGCGTCGCCGTCCACGACGGCGCCGATGCGCACCCCGGTCGTTCCCCGGGTGAAGGTCTCCAGGTCGATCCGCCCGGCCGCGACGTCCTGCACCATGGCCCGGTAGGACTCCAGTGCCTCCACCAGCCGGCCCAGCAGCGGCCGCGCGTCCGCCGTGCGCGCCGGGGACCCGCCCACCGCCGGGGGACCCTGCGGCACCGTGATCAGCAGCCGCCCGTCCACCCACGCGGACCAGCCGTTGGAGCACACGATCCGCGCCCAGTCGCCCCGGTGCTCGGTCACCCGCACCGGCAGCAGGGGGTCCAGGCCGGCGGAGGGGCTCGAGTCGTCCGGGGCCTGCCAGGTGGGCAGTCCGCCCGCCGGGGCGACATGGGTGGGGACGAACTCCGGCTCGTACATCAGGCCTACCTCCGCATGACGGCCGGCTCGTGCTGCCGCAGCAGCCTGACCACGACGAAGCCGAAGGCCGCCGACAGCACCACGAGCATGCCCATGTCGAGCAGCCACATCGAGGGCACGGGCCGGAAGAGCGGGTCCGACGTCACATTGCTGGGTGTGAAGGCATGCAGGTCCAGCGTCGCGGCCATCGCCCCCAGCGCCCAGCGCGAGGGCACCAGCCAGGACAGCTGCTCCAGACCCGGCACGCCGCGCAGGGGCAGCAGGGCGCCGCAGAAGACGACCTGCACGATGGCGACCAGCACCAGCAGCGGCATGGTCACCTCCTCCTTGCGCACCAGAGCCGAGATCATCAGCCCGAGCATCATCGAGGTGAAGGCCAGCAGTGCCACCGCCATCGTGATCTCCAGCAGCGGAGGGAAGAGCACCCCGCTGCCGCCCTGGGGTCTGAGACGCACGCCGATGAGGGCGACCATCGTCAGCAGCACCGCCTGGACGATCGTGATCACTCCCAGTACCACGATCTTGGAGCACAGATACGCCGAGCGGGACAGTCCAACGGCCCGCTCCCGCTGGTAGATCACGCGTTCCTTGACCAGTTCGCGGACCGCGTTCGCGGCCCCGGTGAGCACCGAGCCGACACACAGGATCAGCAGCACGTTGAGCGCGTTGTTCCGGCCCAGCGAGCCGCCGGCCAGGGCCCGTGCCATCCCGCCCATCACGAAGGGCAGCGCCACCATGATCGCCAGAAAGGTGCGGTCGGCGGCCAGCGACGCCGCGTAGCGGCGCACCAGCGTCCACAACTGGCCGCCCCACCCCTGCGGCTTGGGCGGTTCGAGGGGTTCCAGCTCCGCGGGGGCGGGCGGTTCCGCGGGCTCCAGTGCCGCGGCGATGTACTCGTCGTAGAGCGGGGAGGCCTCGTACTGGCCGGCCCAGTCGCGGTTCTCCTCGTTCTCGAACGCCTCGAAAGCCTCCGGCCACTGCCGGAAGCCGAAGAAGGGGAGGGTCTTGGAGGGCGGCCCGTAGTAGGCCATGCGTCCGCCGGGGGCCATCACCAGCAACCGGTCGCAGACCTCCAGGCTCAGCACGCTGTGGGTCACCACGATGACCGTGCGGCCGTCGTCGGCGAGCTCGCGCAGCATCGTCATCACCGAACGGTCCATCCCCGGGTCCAGACCCGAGGTCGGCTCGTCCAGGAAGAGCAGCGAGGGCTTGGTCAGCAGTTCCAGGGCGACGCTCACCCGCTTGCGCTGGCCGCCGGACAGGGTGTGGACCGGCTGCTTCACCCGGGCCTCCAGCCCCAGTTCGGCGATCACCTCGTCCACCCGGGCCTGCCGCTCCTCCTTGGCGGTGTCGCCGGGGAAGCGCAGCTCGGCCGCGTACGACAGGGCGCGGCCCACGGGCAGCTGCTGGTGCAGGATGTCGTCCTGGGGCACGAGGCCGATGCGCTGGCGCAGGTCCGCGTACTCCCGGTAGAGGTCGCGACCGTCGTACAGCACCGTGCCCTCGTCCGCGGGTCGCAGACCGGTCAGCGCGTTCAGCAGCGTCGACTTGCCGGAGCCGCTCGGCCCGACCACCGCCAGCAGGCACTTCTCGCCGACGGGGAAGCTGATGTCGTCCAGCAGCACCTTGCCGCCGTCGTCCACCCGCACCGACAGGTCGCGGACGTTGAGCGAGACCTCGCCGTTGTCGGTGAACTCCTGCAACTTGTCCCCGACCAGCCGGAACACCGAGTGGCCGACGTCGATGATGTCGCCCTGGTGCACCACGGCCCGCTCGACGCGCTGCCCGTCCAGGTAGGTGCCGTTGTGGCTGTGCAGGTCGACGATCTCGTAGCCGCCCTCGGGCAGCGACCGCAGTTCGGCGTGGTGCCGCGAGACGAGCAGGTCCGAGACGATCAGGTCGTTGTCGGCGGCGCGCCCGATGTGGATCGTGCGGTCCGGCAGCGGCCGGACCGACGTCGGCCGGCGGAAGGTTCCGGTCGCGGCAGGGGAGGCGATCGGCGGCGACCGGTAGACGCCCGTGGGCGCCTCGGCGCTGCTGAGGCGGGCGCACGGCCCCTCCTCGGCGTGCCCGAAGCGGATGACGCTGCCCGGGCCGATGCCCCACTGGCGGACGTTCCTGCCGTGGACGAAGGTGCCGTTGGTGCTGCCGACGTCCTCCAGCATCCAGCTGTCGCCGGCGGGCCGGATCACGGCGTGGTGCCAGGACACCCGGGGGTCGTCGAGGACGACGTCGCCGTCGGGGTCACGACCGACGTGGTAGGCCCGACCCGGGACCAGGATCCGGGTGTCCCCGTCGGTCTCGAGCACGAGCTTGGGCGCGGAGGGCGCGGAACGGCGCTCAGCCACGCTTCGATCGTAGCCGCGGACCGGCCGCCCCGCCTGTCCCACCTGTCCCGCAACGGGCCGTCACATGGCCCTGAGGGACGGCTGGGGGCCCTCACCAGTCGGTCGGCGCGTAGTCCTTCAGGAAGACGCCGGACAGGTCCTCGCCCAGCTCGCCGCGGACGATCGGGTCGTACACGCGGGCCGCGCCGTCGATCAGGTCCAGCGGGGCGTGGAAGCCCTCGTCGGCGAGGCGCATCTTGTCCGGGTGGGGCCGCTCGTCGGTGATCCAGCCGGTGTCGACACTGGTCATGAGGATGCCGTCGGTCTCCAGCATCTCCCGCGCGCTGGTACGGGTCAGCATGTTGAGCGCGGCCTTCGCCATGTTGGTGTGCGGATGGCCCGCGCCCTTGTAGCCGCGGCTGAACTTGCCCTCCATCGCGGAGACGTTGACGACGTACTTGCGGCGGGCGGCGGCCGCGGCCATCGCCGGGCGCAACCTGCTGACCAGGATGAACGGCGCGGTCTCGTTGCACAGCTGCACTTCGAGCATCTCGACCGGGTCGACCTCGCCGACGGCCCGGCTCCAGCTGTTCGCCGCGTCCAGGTCCGGGATCAGCCCGCCGGCGTCGATCGCCGTACCGGCCTCGATCCGGGCGAGCGAGGCCGAGCCGCTCACCAGTGCCAGGTCCGTGACCTGCTGGGCCCGGGCCGCGCTCTCCGCGCGCGGGGCCGGCAGGGCCGGCTGGGCGCCGCTGCCGAAGGCGCCGAAGACCTCCGAGGCCGGCAGCGCCCCGGCGGGCAGCGGCGCGGACTCGGCGGCCACCAGCTCGGAGTACGCCGCCGGGGAGCGGCGCACGGTCTGCGCCGCGTTGTTGATCAGGATGTCCAGCGGGCCCTCGGCGGCCACCGAGTCGGCGAGCGCGACGACCTGGGCCGGGTCGCGGAGGTCTATCCCCACGATCTTGAGGCGGTGGATCCACTCGTCGCTGTCCGGCATCGCCTTGAAGCGCCGGATGGCGTCCGCGGGGAAGCGCGTGGTGACGGTGGTGTGAGCGCCGTCACGCAGCAGCCGCAGCGCGATGTACATGCCGATCTTGGCCCGGCCGCCGGTGAGCAGCGCGCGGCGGCCGGTCAGGTCGGTGCGCGCGTCGCGCCGGGCGCGGTTGAACGCCGCGCACTCCCGGCACAGCTGGTGGTAGAAGGCGTCGACCTCGACGTAGCGGCCCTTGCACACGTAGCAGGAGCGCGGCCGCTGCAGGATGCCCGCGATCGCACCGGTCGTCGACGAGGAGGGCAGCAGCCCCTGGGTCTCGTCGTCGATCCGCTCGGCGGAGCCGGTCGCGGTGGCCTCGGTGACCATCTTGTCGTGGGCGGTCTTGGCGGCCCGCCGGTCCTGCCGGCGGCGCTGCTTCACGGTCCGGTAGATGCCGGCCGTGGCCTTGCGCACGGTGACCGCGTCGGGATGGTCGATCGGCAGCTCGTCGAGCTCCCTGAGCACGCTGAGGCACAGCTCCAGGCGCGCCGGGTCGATGCCGGGAACGCCCTCCCGGGCCGTTGCCGTGCTCTGCTCGTTCTCGGTCGCCGTCATGCCCGCCGTCGTTCCCTGGATCGTGTGTTCCCACTGGTTTCCCTGCGGAACTCTACGGAGGCGGGGGCGCCCGGCCAAAACGGCGGCATTCACCCGTGCCGGGTCGGTGGCCGGCGGCGGCGACCTGGGCGGCCGGTGGCGGCCGGTGGCGGTCACTCCAAGGGAGCGGTGGCCTCGCTCTCGTACTCGTAGTCCCACGGCTCGTCGGCCATGTGCTCGAGGCGCTTGTAGTACGCGGCGCTGTCCGGCCACGCCTGGTGCGCCCCGGCGTCCTGCACGCTGATGGCCAGCGGGTCGTACAGGATGCCCTCGGGGGGCTGCCCCCCGGCCCCCAGGGCGATGCCGAGGGTGAGACCGTCCCCGGGGCCGCCGTGGAGTCGGATCCTGGTGGTCATGGAGGTCACCTCCTGTATCCATGATCTCTCGCCGGGGGAGGTTTGGTGAAGAAGCGGGACGGTGACCGGTCGTGGGCCGACAGTGCGTGAGAGATCCGTTACGTTACGCATCTCCGCCCGCTCCAACCCCCATGAGGAGCCCGCGTGCGCCAATTCAGTCTGCCCGCGCTGGTCCCGGCCACCCATGTCGGCGGCCTCGCCGACGTGGTGTTCGAGACCGCGGCGCAGGCCCCGGACGAGGTGCGGCTGGGGCGCAAGGAGGACGGCCGCTGGCGCGACGTGACCGCGGCCGGGTTCCGGGACGAGGTGGTGGCCCTCGCCAAGGGGCTGCTCGCACACGGCGTGCGGTTCGGGGACCGGGTGGGCATCATGTCCCGCACCCGCTACGAGTGGACGCTGTTCGATTTCGCGCTGTGGACCATCGGGGCGCAGCCGGTCCCCGTCTACCCGACCTCCTCCGCCGAGCAGCTGCGCTGGATCCTGCACGACACCGGGGCGGTCGGGTGCGTCCTGGAGCACGAGGACAACGCCATGACCCTGGGCACGGTGATCGACCGGCTGCCCGCCGTCACCCGGGTGTGGCAGCTGGACGCCGGGGCCGTCAAGCAGCTCACGGCGGACGGGGAGCGGATCTCCGAGGACGTCGTCCACCGGCACCGGCTCGCGGTGACCCCCGACGCCGTCGCCACCGTGATCTACACCTCGGGCACCACAGGACGCCCGCGGGGCTGCGTCCTCACGCACGCCAACTTCATGTGCCAGACGGACAATCTGATCGCCGGCTGGCGCCCGGTCTTCGCGACCGGCACCTCCGAGCAGCCGTCCGTCCTGCTCTTCCTCCCGCTGGCCCACGTCTTCGGCCGCATGATCCAGGTGGCGGCGGTGCGGGCCGGGGTGCGCATGGGGCACCAGGCGGAGATGTCGGCCGCGGAGCTGCTGCCCGACCTCGCGCTGTTCCGGCCGACCTTCATGCTCGCCGTGCCGTACGTCTTCGAGAAGGTGTTCAACGCCGCCCGCGACAAGGCGGAGGAGGCCGGCCACCTCGGTGTGTTCGACAGGGCCGTCGACGTGGCGGTGCGCTTCGCCGAGGCCCGCGAGCGGCGGGTCCTCGGGTCGGGGCCCGGCCCGAGCGCGGCGCTGCGCGTGCTGCACCGGATCCACGACCGGCTGGTGTACGCGAAGGTCCGCGAGGCGCTGGGCGGCCGGGTGCGCAACGCGGTGAGCGGCGGTTCCACGATGGGACGGCGGCTCGGTCTCTTCCTCGAGGGCGCCGGGGTCACGGTGTACGAGGGCTACGGCCTCACGGAGTCCACCTCGGCGGCCACCGCCAACCCGCCCGGCCGGGTGCGCTACGGCACGGTCGGCCACCCCGTGCCCGGGACGGAGGTGCGGATCTCGGACGAGGGCGAGATCCTGCTGCGCGGGCCGGCCGTCTTCTCCGGCTACCTCGGCGACCCGGAGGGCACGGCACAGACGCTGCGGGACGGCTGGCTGGTCACCGGCGACCTCGGGTTCCTCGACGAGCACGGCTATCTGACGATCACCGGCCGCAAGAAGGAGATCATCGTCACCACCAGCGGCAAGAACCTCTCCCCCGCCGTCCTGGAGGAGCGGGTCCGCGAGCATCCGCTGATCGAGCACTGCCTGGTCATCGGCAACGACCGGCCCTTCGTGACCGCCCTGCTCACCCTGGACGCCGGGGCCTCGGCGCAGTGGCTGCGGCTGCGCGGCAAGGCCGAGGCCGGGCTGACGGAGCTGGTGCGCGACCCGGATCTGGAGGCCGAGGTGCGGCGGGCGGTGTCGGCGGCCAACACGCGGGTGTCGAAGGCGGAGTCGATTCGCTCGTTCCGCGTGCTGGCCGCCTCGTTCACCGAGGAGCGGGGGCTGGTGACCCCGTCGCGCAAGCTCAGGCGCCGGGCGGTCGAGGAGGCCTACGCGGCCGAGATCGACGCGATGTACCGGCGCTGAACCGAGGTCACGGCTTGGGAAGCCGGCACCCCGGCAGGGTGAGGTCGAACCGGTTGCCGGTGGTGACGCACGTGCCGATTTCGTATGTCTGCTCGGCGTAGTTGATGCCCTGGCGGACGGTGACCGTACCGTTCTCGTCAACCTCGCAGGGGTTGTTGAGGGTGCAGCGCTCGCCGTCCTCGTTGCCCGTGTTGTTGATGGCGACGACCTTGCCGGTCGTGGTGTCGATGACGGGTGAGCCCGAGGTGCCGCCGATGGTGTTGCACGAGGAGGTGTAGCGGACCGAGTCCTTCCAGGTCCAGTCGCCCTCCTTGAGCAGATGGACGAAGCCGTCGATGCTGCAGCTGTAGATGGTCTTCCAGTAGCCGGAGACCACCTTGATCGCCGTGCCCTGCACCGGGTGCGTGGCGGAGAGCTCCAGCGCGGAGATCCCGTACGAGGACTGGATCTGCGCGTAGGTGCGGTTGAGTTGGTAGACCGAGATGTCGGTGTCGGTCATGGTCGCGTACGCGAGCTTGGTGGCGCGCAGCGTGGCGACCGAGCGGCCCGAGGCGTTGAGCAGGCCGAAGGTGCGGGTCGACGACTGGTTGACCAGCACCTCGCCGGGGTCGAGGAAGCCGCTGGTCAGGCAGTGCCCGTTGGACAGCACCAGGGCGGGGTCGGTGGACGCGGAGCCCGGGAAGCGGATCAGCGACCCGGAGCAGTTGCTGAGCGACACCGTCCCGGCGAAGTCGACGGTGACGGCCGCCTTGGCGTCCGGGGCCGCCGCACTGTCCCGGCTGGTGGCCGAGGCGGGGGCGGCGGACAACCCGAGGGTCGCGACCGCGGTGAGGGCCGCAAGGGCAGCCGCGAAGGCTCCTCTGAGAGGTCGTTTCATGTGGGGGGTCCTCTCGAGACCGAAGTTCTTTCGGTTTTGGCATGCACATTGTTGTGACTCGAGAGGGCCGTCACAAGAGGGCCAGGAACGGGCGGACCGCGACCCGGACGTGCCGGAGCCGCGGTCCTGACGGCGGCGTCCGCGGCGGACGCCGCCCGCATCGGCCGTCAGCGGCAGCTGTCGGCGTGCGGCAGGTCGAGCACGAAGCGCTCGGGGTGGTGCAACCGCATGGTCTTCCAGGTCGGTTTCGTCGTGAACGCCGTGCCGAAGGTGACGACGCCCTCGAAATCACCGGTCAGGGCGAAGCCCTTGAGCTTGGGGAACTTCAGGGTGGTCAGCCGCGGACCCTTGTAGACGTTCCTGCCCGCGTCGTTGTGGGCGGCGGCGGGCGAGAGCTTGATCTCCAGGAAGTACTTCCCTGCGAGCGGCACCTTCTTGCCAGAGCCGTCGTAGCGCAGCTCCTTGACGCGCTTGACGGTGACGGGCGGCAGGGCGCCCTTGGTGTCGATCACGAGACGGTCGTAGGTGCAGTGGGCGGCCATTCTGGCGTTGACCACCTGGGTCGTGGCCGGAGCGGCCGCCGTTGCCGCGATGGCGGGAACCGATGCCGTGGCACCGGCGAGGAGTGCGAGCCCCGCGGCGAATGCGGCGAGGCGGAGGTGATGGCGCATTGCGTCCCCCAATGTCGAGCGGTCCGGGGACCGTGAACTCACTAGGGGAGACCCACGACGGGGTCGCTTGGTTGCAGGGCGGGAGTACCGATCCGGACACCCGTTCCCCGCTCGTACGGGTCGGCCTGGGCGGGCAGGGAGGCGCGCGGGACGGCCGCGACGGAGGCGTACCGGGCGGCGGTCGCCAGCGAGCGCCGGTCCGGGAGCGAGCCCGCCGCGATCCGGGGGAGCGCGGCCACCTCCGCCGTGAGGCCGCGGGCCGCGACCACCCGGCGCACCGAGTCCATCAGGGTGTCCTCGCCGAGGAACGCCGCCGCGGTGCTCGGCGTCCCGTCGGCGTGCCGGTAGCGGACGAGGAGCGGCTGGACGTCGGCGCCGGCGTCCAGCGCGGCCTGGAACAGCGCCGGACGGTACCGGCCCTCCTCACGGCCGCACCATGTGCTGCCCTCGGGGAAGGCCACCACCGTCGCCCCGGCGCGCAGCGCCTCCGCGACCTCGGCCACCGTGCCGGGCAGCGAGCGGATCCGCTCCCGGTCGATGAAGATCGTCCGGCCGCGCACGCACAGCCGCCCGATCACCGGCCAGTGGCGGATCTCCCGCTTGGCGACGTTGCGGCCCGGGAAGACCGCGGCGATCAGCGGGATGTCCAGCCACGACACGTGGTTGGAGACCACCAGCAGGCCACGGCCCGGCTCCCGCGGCGCCGGTTCCGGGATCCGCGCGCGGACGCCGAAGCCCGCCGCCACGGACCGGGTCCACAGCCGGATCAGGCGCTCCCGCCCGGCCGGACCGCACAGCGCGCCGAGCGGCACGGACAGCACGACGCCCGTCAGCAGCACCGCCAGCCCGGCGGCGTACCGCAGCAGCCGCCGGACCGGCCCCACCTCGGGACCGTCGCCGGTCACGCACTCCTGCGGGGTGCAGGGCGCGACCGGCGACCACCATGCCGCCGCCATCTCAGACGGACCCGAGCGAGCCGATGGAGCCGAAGTGGCGCAGGTAGCGCTCGTCGGTGCGCTCCAGCGACAGCAGGACGAAGAGGTCCGCGACGCCGAACTCCGGGTCGTGGGCGGGCTCGCCGCACACCCAGGCGCCCAGCCGCAGGTAGCCGCGGAGCAGCGCGGGCAGCGTGGTGCGGGCCGGCCGGGCGATCCCCGTCGGGTCCCAGGGGCGCAGCGGGGCGACCCGGTACTCCTCGGGGGCCAGGTTCTTGGCGGAGACCCGGTCCCACACGCCCGCGGCCAGCACACCGCCGTCGGCCAGCGGCACCGAGCAGCAGCCGGCGAGCCAGTTGTGGCCGGTGGTCGCCATGTAGCGGGTGATGCCGCCCCACATCAGCGCCACGACCGCGCCGTCGCGGTGGTCGGGGTGCACGCACGAGCGGCCGACCTCGACCAGGTCGTGCTGGATCGGGGCGAGCCGGGTCAGGTCGAACTCGGACTCGGAGTAGGTGCGGCCGGCGCGACGGGCGTTGGCGGGGGTGAGCAGCCGGTAGGTGCCCACGACCTCGCCGGTGCGGTCGTCCTTCACCAGCAGGTGGTCGCAGTAGGCGTCGAGGGCGTCGATGTCCAGGCCCGGCTCGGGCGTGTCCAGCACGGCCCCCATCTCCCCGGCGAAGACCTGGTGCCGCAGTCGCTGCGCGGCCCGCACCTCCGCCTCGTCCTGGGCGAGGCTCACCGAATAGCGGGGGCGGTCGGTCGGGGTGTCGATGACGGGCGCGAGTTCGTACGAAGCGGTCATGGCGCGATTCCCTGGTCAGGGGGACGGGGACACCCCTATCTGTCCCGTCGCGGCCTTGCCTTGGCATGTCCTTTGCGGAGCGGCCAGATGTGCGCTCGCTGAAGTGCCGGTGCCGCGGGTCCGCGGCCCGCCCGCTTCACCCGGAAAGCGCTCCCAAGCGGCCTTCGAGCAGCAGCAGGAGCTCGCCGAGGATGTCCGCCAGCTCCTCGCGGCGGCCGGCCGGGAGCCCGGAGAGCAGATTCGTCTCGTAGGCGAGCTGCTCGGGCAGCACGCGGTCGACCAGGGCCAGGCCCTCCTCGGTGAGCCGCAGGTGGGAGACCCGGCGGTCGCGGCCGTCCGGGCGGCGGGCGACCAGGCCGTGCTCCTCCAGCAGCTTGATCCGCTTGGTGACCGCGGCACCCGAGGCGAAGGTCTCCCGGGCCAGCCGTCCCGGTGTCAGCTCGCCGCCGACCCGGCGCAGGGCGATGAGGATGTCGTACTCCGGGCGGGTGAGGCCCTCGCGCCCCAGAGGCGTCTCGGTGACCTGCTGCAGCAGCGCGGCGCAGCGGTTCAGCCTGCCGATCACGGCGACCGGCCCGAAGTCCAGGTCCGGGTACACGTCCTGCCACTGGCGCAGCACCGTCGCGACGGCGTCCTCCACGCGGGATGTCCTTCCTCCGTACGCCGGCGGCTCCGGCGGCGTGCGCATGATCGTACGCGTCGTCACGACACGGTGACGGACCGGCCGTCCCCGGGCCGACCTGCCAGCATCAGGTGGCCGCGCTCCTCCGCGGCGGCGATCCGCCGCTCGGGCAGGGCGGGGCTCCACCACTCGCCGGAGGCGATGTCGGCGGCCTCACGCAGCTCCAGCAGGGCGGCGGTGAGCCGGGCCTCGCGGGTGACGGGGGCGGCGAGTTCGTCCTCCAGGCGGTCCAGGGCGGCGCCGAGCCGGTGGCCCGCCCGGCGGTTCGGCACGGCGAAGCAGGCCAGCAGGCCTGCCGCCGCGCCGACGAGGGTGTCCAGCCAGCGGTCGGTCACCAACTGCCAGGCGGGCTGCCAGTCCGCGAACTCGGTCATGATCATCGCCATGGGCGTCACGAAGGCGCTGGCGAGCCAGTAGTTGCGCGCGATGGTCGCCTCGGCCGCGAAATTGCAGGCGAGTGCGGTCACGATGAGGGCCACGGCGCCGGTGGCCGTGAACGGCACCAGCACGGTGAACAGCAGCACACCCAGGAGGTTGCCGAGCACGCGCTGCAGCGCGCGGTGCCAGGACAGGGTGGTGTTGGCGGCGAAGACGGCCGCGGCGGTCACCACGGCCCAGTACGGCCGGTCCACGCCCAGCACCATCGATCCCCACCCCGCCAGGGCGCTGCCGAGGAAGACCCGCAGGCCGAGGGGGAGCAGATGCCGCAGCGCGGGCCCGCGGGGCCGGACCGTCCGGAGCCTCCGGGAGGGGGCGGGGGTGCGCACGGCGGGGCCGGGGTCGGGCAGCGCGCCCGTGCGGCGCAGGGTGCGGGCCCACTCGGCGAGCCGGGCGGGGTCGGCCGGCCCGGTGGCCTCGGCGCGCGCCAGCAGCCGCTCCAGGCCCGCCAGGTGGGCGCCGGCCCGGGCGGTCCGAAGGGTGTGCCAGGCGGCGTGGACGGCGGCGGTGGCCTCGTGCCGGGTACGAGCCGTGCCCCCGCCCGGCAGCGTGCGGGCCCGGGCCTCCAGGGCCCGTGCCACGGCGAGGCGTTCCGGCGCGTGCGGCCGCACCAGCGCCGGGGCCATGCACACCAGCCAGGCGACGGCCCCGCCCAGCAGCATCAGCCCGGCGTGCGCGGGCACTTGCGCGAGGGTCTGCGGGACGAACGCGGCGCTCGCCGCCACGAAGGTGAAGATCACGTTCCCGGGCGGCCCGATCCGCGTCGCGTCGCACACCACCTTGTGCGCCGCGGCGAGAAGGGCGGCCACCGCCACGCGCACCGCGGTCGACTCCGTCAGCGCCGCCGTGGTGAGCGCCACCCCGGCGCCGGCCGTCATGCCGAGCACGACCAGGGCGAGCGTCCGGGCCCGCGCCGCGAAGGGCAGCCCGTGCGCGTACAGGGCGCACAGGCCGCCTCCGGCGGCGTACAGCACCATGTCCAACCGCCCGACGGCCAGCAGGACCACCTCGACCAGGCCCACGGCGACGACGACGCTGAGGGCCCGGTGGTGCCAGAGGTCCTTGACGACGCGGAGCCGGAAGGCGCCGCGGACGGGCAGTGGGAAGTTCGCCATGCCCATAAGTTTAGCTGATGTTTTACTCGTGAAAGATTTGCCGCGCGACGACGCGACGGAGCGACGACGCGACGACGGGGCGGAGCGACGACGCGACGACGCGGCGGAGCGACGACGCGACGACGGGGCGGCGGCCGGCCCGGCCGCCGCCCCGCATCGCGCGGATCAGGCCGGGAAGGCCAGCGACAGGGCGAACCGGCCCTCGGGGTCGGTCCACCAGTGCCGCAGCGCGAGACCGGCGGCGGCCAGCTCGGCCCGCACGCCCTTCTCGCGGAACTTCGCGGATACCTCGGTGCGCATCTCCTCGCCGCTGCCGAAGTCCACGGTCAGGTCGAGCGCGGGGACCTTCACGGTCAGGTCGGCGCGCGCCCGCAGGCGCATCTCGATCCATTCCTCCTCGCGGTCCCACACGGCGACGTGGTCGAAGTCGTCCGGATGGAAGTCCGCGCCGAGTTCGCGGTCGATGACCGACAGCACGTTCTTGTTGAAGGCCGCCGTGACGCCCTGCGCGTCGTCGTAGGCCGCCACCAGCGTCGCCTCGTCCTTCACCAGGTCCGTGCCGAGCAGCAGCGCGTCGCCGTGGGAGAGCAGGGCCCGGACCGAGGAGAGGAAGCGGGCCCGCTCCTGCGGCAGGAGGTTGCCGATCGTCCCGCCGAGGAACGCGACCAGACGCGGGCCGGGCGTCTCGGGGAGGGCCAGGCCGTGCTGGAAGTCGGCGACGAGCGCGTGGACGGCCAGATCCCGGTGGTCGGCGAGCAGGGCGTCGCCGGCGCCTCTGAGCGCCGACTCGCTGACGTCGATCGGCACGTACGTCAGCGGCGCGCCCAGCGCGCCGATCAGCAGCCGGGTCTTCTCCGAGGAACCGGAGCCCAGCTCGACCAGGGTGCGGGCGCCGGTCGCCTTGGCGATCTCCGGTGCCCGCGCGCGCAGGATCTCCCGCTCGGCGCGGGTCGGGTAGTACTCGGGCAGCCGGGTGATCTCCTCGAAGAGCTCGCTGCCACGGGCGTCGTAGAACCACTTGGGCGGGAGCTGCTTGGGGTTGCGGGTCAGCCCGTATGCCACGTCGGCGCGCAGTGCGGCCGAGGTGGCGTCGGCGGGCAGGGTGCGGGTGAGGGTGAACGGGCTCACAGGTGCGGCTCCTTGAGCGGGATGAGCAGGACCTCGGTGGGATCGCCGTACAGCAGGTGGCGGTCGGGCACCTCGGTCCAGCGCGGACTGTCGTCGTACGGCTCGGAGGCCACGACGACGGAGCGGCCGGGCGACTCCAGGTACCAGAGCGTGTCGCCCCAGGCGGTGGCGGCGATCGCACGGCCGTCGGTGAGCAGGAAGTTGAGCCGTGAGTCGGGGGTCAGCGCGGCGAGCCGGCCGACGGTGTCGGCCAGCGCCTCGTCCGCAGGGGCGCCGGCGCGCAGCCGGTGCAGCGTCAGCGCCCAGGCGAGCGCGGAGTCGCAGCGCGCCTCCAGGGTCAGCAGCTCCTCCGGCGGCAGCGTGCGGGCCGCCTCGGCGACCGAGTGCGGCCAGCCGCGCAGTGCCCCGTTGTGGCTGAACAGCCACCGGCCCGCCGTGTACGGGGCGGCCGCGGACTCGTCGGCGGCCGACCCCTCCGTGATGTCGCGCACGGCACCGAGCAGCGCGCCGGAGCGCGTCACCCGGCAGACGTCCGCGAACGAGGGGTCGTCCCAGATCGGCCCGGAGCGCCGGTAGCGCGCGGGCAGCGGGTCCCCGTCCGCGTACCAGCCGAGGCCGAAACCGTCGGCGTTGACCGTGCCGTACTTCTGCCGGCGCGGCGCCCACGACTGGCGGTAGAGCGAGTGCGGCGGGTCGATGACCAGCTCGCGGAGCGCGACGGGCGGGCCGACGTACGCCAGATGACGGCACATCAGTCGCGCTCCCGTCTGTCCGGGGCGCTCATGCCTGCTCCGGGCGGGCGTCGCGGGCGGTGCGGAATCCGGAGAAGATCTGCCGGCGGATCGGATAGTCCCAGTTGCGGAACGTGCCCCGGCAGGCCACCTGGTCCACGGCGAAGGAACCGCCGCGCAGCACCTTGTAGTCGGGGCCGAAGAAGACCTCCGAGTACTCCTTGTACGGGAACGGGGCGAACCCCGGGTAGGGCAGGAAGTCGCTCGCCGTCCACTCCCACACGTCGCCGATCAACTGCCGTACGCCCAGCGGCGAGGCACCGGCCGGGTAGCTGCCCACCGGGGCCGGCCGCAGGTGCCGCTGGCCGAGGTTGGCGTGCTCGGGGCCGGGGTCGGCGTCGCCCCAGGGGTAGCGGCGCGAGCGGCCGGTGGCGGGATCGTGGCGGGCCGCCTTCTCCCACTCGGTCTCGGTCGGCAGCCGGCGTCCGGCCCAGCGGGCGTACGCGTCGGCCTCGTACCAGGACACGTGCAGCACGGGCTCGTCCCGCTGCACCGGCTCTGTCACCCCGAAACGGCGGCGCAGCCACACGCCGCCCTCGTGATGCCAGAACAGCGGGGCGAACAGGCCGTGTTCGCGGACGTGCGCCCAGCCGGCCGGGGTCCACCAGCGCTCGTCCTCGTAACCGCCGTCCTCGATGAAGGCCAGGTACGCGCCGTTGCTCACCGGCACGGTGTCGATGAGGAAGGGCGCCACCTCGCGTACGTGCGAGGGACGCTCGTTGTCCAGCGCCCACGGCTCGGTCGAGGTGCCCATGGTGAACAGACCGCCGGGGACCAGGACCTCGGCCGGCAGCAGGGCCGTGTCGGCGGGTGCGGGGGGCGGCGGGGGAGCGGTCAGGGCGGCGGGGCCGCGCCGGAGCTGATGCGTGATCAGCATCGTCTCGTCGTGCTGCTGTTCGTGCTGGGCGATCATGCCGAAGGCGAAGGCCGCGTCGGTGAGCGGGCTGCCGTGCAGCGGGGCGCGCTCCAGGATGTCCAGCACCCGGCCGCGTACGTCGGCTGCGTAGGCGTGCGCCTCGGCGGGCGGCAGCAGCGGCAGCGTGGGGCGCTCCGAGCGCGGGTGCTCGAAGGCGTCGTAGATCGGGTCGATGTCGGGGCGCAGGGCCTCACGGCCGCCGACGTTCCGCAGCAGCCACTGCTCCTCCTGGTTGCCGATGTGCGCCAGATCCCAGACCAGGGGGGACATCAACGGGGAGTGCTGGGCGATGAGTTCGTGGTCGTCGACGCAGGTGGTGAGCGCCCGGGTGCGGTCACGGGCGGTGGTCAGCGCGTCCAGCGCCCGCCGGCGCAGGGCTTCGGGGTCGAGCGCGGGTGCGGTCACGAGTGGCTCTCCTTGTGTGGAAAGGCGTCGAGCATGTCGTCGGCGGGACATCGGCCGCGCAGGACGTAGCGCTCGGTGAAGTCGGTCACCGCCCGCTGCACGGCCTCGCTCGCCCCGAGCCGGGGCAGGGCCTCCCGCGCCGCGGCGAAGCAGGTCATGGCGGTGGCGTGGAGTTCGGGGTCGGCCAGACCGTGCCGTGCGGCGCGCCGCCAGAGCGGGTTGCGGGGCGCCGGGTCCTGGCCCGCCGCGTCGGCGAGCGGCTTGACCGCGCGGTAGGCGACCTCGGAGGCGGCGGCGTCGTCGAAGAGCGCCATGGCGACGGCCAGCGGCACGATCCAGCCGTCCCGCCCGGACTGCGCGTCGATCATGCGCAGCTCCAGGTAGCCGCGCGGCCGCACCGGCGGGAAGAGCGTCGACAGGTGGTAGTCCAGGTCGGCGACGGTCGGGCGCCGGTGCGTCCCGTCGCGTATCCAGTCGCGGAAGGTCAGCCCGTCGGGCACCGTCCAGGGCCCCTCGTCACTGCGGATGCACAGCACCGGCGCGTCCAGGGCGTACGCGGTCCACGCCGTCCGCGGATCGGTGCCGGTGGGCGGGGCGAGGGTGCGTCCCGGGTCGAGGGCGGCCCACACCGCCTGCCGGGTGGACCGCCAGCCGGTCGGACGGCCGCCGCTGAGCGGCGAGTTGGCGAACGCGGCGACCAGGACCGCGCCCAGCAGGTGCGCCAGCAGCCAGCGCCTGCCGAGGCCGAAGGGGCCCGGCTCGGCCGTACCCGCGTCCAGGCAGACCTGGACCGAGGCCGTGGAGCACATCATGGACCGGCCCGCGGGTCCCGAGCGGTCGAAGTACTCCTCCATGGCGGCGTACCGGGGCTCGTGCAGCAGCCTCCGGGGCCGCCGCCACGGGTCGTGGCCGTGGCCGGCCAGCGCCAGACCCTCCTGGTGGAGCCGGCGGCGTACGGAGTGGAGATCGGCGGCCGCGGCGTTGACGCACGCGGTCAGTGAGGGGGCGGGCAGCGAGCTGAGCTCCAGCTGGCCGCCGGGCTCGGTGGTGAGCCGGGATCGGAGGTACAGGGTGCGCAGTCCGGCGACGGCGGCGCCGAGTCGCGCGGGGCCCACCGGGCGGGCGGGGTCGTGCGGATCGTGGAGGAACCATTCCAGTTCCACGCCTATGCGGCGCGGCGGGCCGGTCTTGAAACAGATGCCCTGTATATGGTCTTCCGCAGTTGTCTCGGTGATCGGTTCGGATGTCTCCATCCGCTGGCTGGTGCCGGGCATGGCCGGGACCTCCCGTCGAAGGCGGTGTTCCGTGTCCGCCCGGCCGGGGCCGGGCGGTGTCCGTACCACCTAAGCCCTTCGGTGCGGAGCGATCAAGAGCGCCCCGAACGAACGGCCGAGGGACGGCAGGTGTCGCTCGTGTCGATGGCGGCCCCTGCCGTCCGGTCCGAATCAAGAGTGGACCGACACCCGGCACCCCGCATCTCCAGAGGACGTCGGCGCAGGTCAGGGGGGAGATGCCAGAACCTCTCCGGCGATCTTGCGGTCCACCGCGGCACGCACCAGTGCCGCGGCCAGGACGGCCGCCTCACCCTCGGCGACCAGCCCCGCCAGCTCCCCGGCCGTGCCCGGGAGATTCAGCCGCTCCGCGCCCTGGAGCACCTTCCCGTCGAAGGCGGGGGCGAATTCCGGCCACACCGCCTGCACCTCCCGCAGGAAGATGCCCGCCCCGGTCGGGCCGATGCCCGGCACCTCCCGCAGCAGCCGGCACAGCCGCTCCGGGTCCCCCTCGGCCGCCGCGCGGAGCTTGCGCAGATCACCGCCGTACCGGGTGAGCAGCAGCTCGGCGGCGTCTCCCAGCCGGGTCGCGGCGCGCTCGTCGTACCGCCGGTAGCCGCCCTCGTCCAGCACCGCCCGCCTCCGGTCCCAGGTCGCGTCCGCCATCGCCCGGGGGTTGCGAAGACCCGCCGCGAACAGCGCGCGGGCCGCGGTCAGCGCCGCGTCCGTGCGGATGCGGGCGCTGAGCAGGGACGCGAGGACCAGCAACTGGTAGAGCGGTTGCGGAGTGTCGCGCAGACGGATGCCAGCCTCCATGGCGTACGTCTCGCCGTGTGCCGCCAGCAGCGCCCTGACCGTCGCACGGGCGTCGCGGGCCTCGGGGTCGTTCTCGTCGTGGGCGTCCGGGGTGTCGCGGTCGTTCCGGCCGGCAGCCATGTCAGGCCCGTTCCCGCACCAGCCGGCGGGCCGCGGCGACGATGGCCTCGGCGTCGATGCCCGCCTCGTGCAGCTGCTGCTCCGGGGTCGCCGACCACGGGACGCCGCGGACGGCGAGCCGGATCGTGCGCGGCACGCAGCGGCCGTGGGCGAAGGCCTCGGACACCGCGTCGCCCAGGCCGCCCTCCGGGCGGTGGTCCTCGACGGTGACGAAGCGCCCGGTCAGGCCCGCGGCCGCGCGCAGCGTCGCGGCGTCCACCGGCTTGACGGAGTACAGGTCGACGACCCGCGCCGGTATGCCCTCGGCGGCCAGCCGGTCGGCGGCCGCCAGCGCGGCGTGCACGGTGATCCCGGCGGCCACGATCGTCACCCGGTCGTCCTCCGACGCGCGCGGCAGCTTGCTGCCGCCGACCGGGAACTCCTCCTCCGGCCCGTAGATCACCGGGGTCTCCCCGCGGGTCGTCCGCAGGTAGCGGACACCCTCCAGATCGGCCATGGCCGCCGTCAGGCGCGCCGTCTGGTTGGCGTCGCAGGGGTAGAGCACGGTAGTGCCGGGCAGTGCCCGGAACTCCGCCAGATCCTCCAGGCCCATCTGCGACGGGCCGTCCTGCCCGATCGACACCCCGGCGTGCGAGCCGCTCACGCACAGGTCCGCCCGGCTGATCGCCGCCATCCGCAGGAAGTCGTACGCCCGCGACAGGAAGGCCGCGAACGTCGACACATACGGGACCCGGCCGCGCACCTGCATGCCGACGGCCGTGGCCACCATCTCCTGCTCCGCGATGAAGCACTCGAAGAACCGCTCCGGATGCTCCTTGGCGAAGAACTCCGCCCGTGTCGAGTCGGCCACCTCGCCGTCGACGGCCACGACGTCCGCGCGGGCCGTGCCGACGGCTGCCAGCGCCTGCCCGTACGCGGTCCTGGTGGCTACCTCGTCGCCCACCTCGAAGCGGGGCAGCTCCAGCGCGCCCCAGTCCCGGGCCGGAGGCCGTGCGTCCACCTCGGGGGGACCCTGCACGGCCACCCGCAGGTGCCGTTCGCCGCCGAGCTCGGCGAGCGCCGCCTCCAGGTCCGGCAGCGGCTTGCCGTGGTGGCCCTCGCGGTCCTCGACGGCCGCGACGCCGCGGCCCTTCTCGGTGCGGGCGATGATCGCGGTGGGGCGGTCCTCTGTCGCGACCGCCGCGGCGAAGGCGCCGTCCACCGCGGCGATGTCATGGCCGTCGACTTCGATCGTGTGCCAGGCGAAGGCCGCGATGCGGCGCGCGTACGCCGCCGTGTCCCACTCGTGCCGGGTCGGGCCGCGCTGGCCCAGCCGGTTGACGTCGAGCACGGCCGTCAGCCGGTCCAGCCGCTCGTGGCCGGCGTGCTCGAAGGCCTCCCACATCGAGCCCTCGGCCAGTTCGCTGTCGCCGCACAACACCCACACGCGCGACGGCGCGTGGTCGAGGTCCCGCGCCGCCAGCGCCACGCCGACACCGACCGGCAGCCCCTGGCCGAGCGACCCCGTCGCCACGTCGACCCACGGCAGGCGCGGTGTCGGATGGCCCTCCAGCCGGCTGCCGCCGCGCCGGAACGTGAGGAGTTCCTCGTCGTCGATCGCGCCGGCGGCCTTGTACAGCGCGTAGAGCAGGGGCGACGCGTGCCCCTTGGAGAAGATGAGGTGGTCGTTGCCCGGGTGCCCGGGCCGCCCGAAGTCGTAGCGCAGATGGTGTCCGAGCAGCACCGCCATGAGATCCGCCGCCGACATCGACGAGGTCGGATGCCCGGAGCCCGCGGCGGCGGCCGCCCGCACCGCGTCCACGCGCAGCTGCTGTCCCAGTTCCTGTAGCTGATCGTGTCGCATTCGGTGCGCCTTCCCGGACGGACCCGCACGAAACGGCCGCCACCGGTGCGGAATCCGGCGGTCTGGTTCGGTCCGGTCCGGTCCGGTCCCGCGCGTCGTGCGGGGGTGGGCACCGCGCTCAGCGGTCCAGGAGGGCCGCGCGGTCCTGGGCGCGATAGCGATCGAGCAGCGCGGCCAGGTCCGCGGCCGTGAAGGGGCGGTACGCCGCGCCGCAGGCGCGGCCGTCCTCCGGTGGGGACCACCAGACGGGGTCGGGACAGCGGAAGCCCTCGCGGCGGAGGGCGGCACGCCGCACCTTGTTGGTGGCGGTGACCGGCATGCGGGGGACGATCCGCACGAAGCGCGGTGCCGCCTTCGTGCCCAGGTCGGGCTGGGCGGCGAGGAACGCGGCGAAGACGCCGGGGTCGAAGCCGGTGCCCTCGCGGGGCGCGAGGGCGGCCATCACCTGGTCGCCCGATACGGGGTCGGGGACGGCGTACACGGCGACGGCCGCGGCGGCGGGGAAGCGGGCCAGGATGTTCTCGATGACGGCGGCCGCGAGGTTCTCGCCGTCCACCCGCAGCCGGTCGTCGGCGCGGCCTGCGAAGTGGTACCAGCCCTCGGTGTCCCGGAAGAACAGGTCGCCGGTCCAGTACCAGCCGTCCCGGGTGCGGGCCGCGACGGCCTCGGGGTTGCGCCAGTAGCCCTCGAAACGGGAAGGGCCGCGGTTGACGAGCTCGCCTATCGCCTCGTCGCCGTTGAGCAGCCTGCCGTCCGCGTCGAGCACCGCGCGGGGCCGCTCCGCGCCGGTCTCCGGGTCGACGACGGCGAGGTCGGCGCCGGGCGCGGCGCGCCCGACCGCGCCGGGCGGGGCGCCGGGGGAGTGCCGGATGGCGGCCCCGCCCTCGGACGAGCCGTACCCCTCGGTGAGGGGGACGCCGAAGCGCTCCGCGAAGCGGGCCGCGTCCACCGCACCGGCCTCGGTGCCGAAGCCCCGGCGCAGCCGGTGGTCGCGGTCGTCGGGCCGGCCGGGGGTGGCGAGCAGATATTGCACGGCGCGCCCGACGTAGGTGAAGTACGTCGCGCCGTAGGCCCGTACGTCCGGCAGGAAGCGGGAGGCGGAGAAGGTCCGGCGCAGCGCCACCGCGCCGCCCCCGGCCAGCGCGGGGGCCCAGCCGGCCATCACGGCGTTGCCGTGGAAGAGCGGCATGCAGAGGTAGTGGACGTCGTCCGGCCCGAGGCCGAGGGAACCGCTGAGCGACGCGCCGGCGCCGGCGAGCCGTCCTTGGGAGACGATGACCGCCTTGGGGGCGCCGGTCGAGCCCGAGGTGAAGTAGAGCAGGAGCCGCGAGTCCGGCCGCGGCCGCCCGCCGCCGGGCGGACGGGCGCCCTCGTACGGGCTCAGCAGGGCCGCGTACGCGGGGTCGTCGACCACGAGGATCCGTTCCCGGGGCAGGGGGAGCGGCAGTCCGTCCAGCAGCGGAAGATGCGCGCGCTCGGTGACGAGCAGCGCGCATTCGGTGTGCGTGATGTCCCGGGCCAGTTCCGCGCCCCGCCGCGTGGGGTTGACGCCCACCACGGCGGCCCCGGCGCACGCGGCGGCGCCGAGCCACAGCGGGAATTCCGGGACGTTGCCCAGGAGCACGCCGATGTGCGGCTCGGCGCCGCGCGGCAGCAGATCGGCCAGGAGCGCCGCGCGGGCGGCGGAGGCGGCCGCGACCTCGTGGCGGCTGAGCCTTCGCTCCCCGTACAGCAGTCCGGGGCGGTCGTCGCCCCACTGACCCTCGACGAGTTCCGCCATGGTGCGCCCCATGCGGCCGCACCATAGCTGACGCTGCGTCAGATGTCAGGCCTTCGGGGCCTCCTGGCCCTCGGCGATGGACTTGCGGACCTCGTCCATGTCCAGGTCGCGGGCCTGCTTGATCAGGTCCTCGAACGCGGGCGCGGGCAGCGCGCCGGGCTGGGAGAAGATGGCCACCTTGTCGCGGATGATCATCAGTGTCGGGATGGACTGGATCTGGAACGCGGCGGCCAGCTCGGGCTGCGCCTCCGTGTCGACCTTGCCGAACACGAGGTCGGTGTTCTTCTCCGCGGCCGCCTCATAGACGGGGGCGAACATCCGGCACGGGCCGCACCAGGACGCCCAGAAGTCGATCAGGACGAAATCGTTGTTGGCCACGACTTCGTCGAAGTTGTCCTTGGTGAGCTCAACAGTGCTCATGCTTCCCTTACCTGCTTCCGGGTGCCGTCGGTCGGCACCCACTGACCGTAACCGAAGGCAGCGCTGCGCTATTCCGTACGTCGCACCGGCGCGTCCGCCCGCCGTTCCGCGCGGAACGGGATGCCGGGCGCGCGGCGGGGCCCGATGCTGGAGAGGGCGGGGCCGTCCGTCGTCCCGCCGCCGCAGGCGCGGTGCCGGCGACCCACGGGAGAGACCGACGATGACGACGATGTACGCCGTACGGGCCCATGAGCGCGGCGGCCCCGAGCAGCTGCACTACGAGACCGCGCCCCGCCCCGAGCCCGCGGCCGGTGAGGCGCTGGTGGCCGTACGGGCCGCCTCCGTGACCGCGGGGGAGCTGGACTGGGACGCGACCTGGACGGACAGCTTCGACGGCTCGGGCCACGACCGCACCCCCACCATCCCCTCGCACGAGGTCTCCGGAGTGGTCACCGCGGTCGGCCCCGGGGTCACCACCCCCGCCGTCGGGGACGAGGTCTACGCGCTGATCCCCTTCCTCCACGACGGCGCCGCCGCCGAGTTCGTCACCCTTCCCGCGGACATCCTGGCCGCCAAGCCCCGGCGCCTCGACCACGACAGCGCGGCGTCCGTGCCGCTCGCGGCGCTCACCGTCTGGCAGGGGCTGGCCCGGCACGCCGGGGTCACCCCCGGGCAGCACGTCCTCGTCCACGGCGCGGCGGGCGGGGTCGGGTCCTTCGCCGTCCAGATCGCCGCCGCGCTCGGCGCGAAGGTCACGGCGACGGCTTCGGCGCGCGACGCGGCCTTCGTCTCCGGGCTGGGTGCGGAGCGTGTCATCGACTACGCCGGCAGCCGCTTCGAGGACGAGGTGGAGGACGTCGACGTCGTCTTCGACGGCGTCGGGGGCGACACGCAGAACCGCTCCTGGTCCGTGCTGAGGCCCGGCGGGATCCTGGTCAGCATCGTGTCCCCGCCCGATCCGGAGATCGCCCGCGCGCACGACGCCCGCGGCCTCTTCTTCATCGTCGAACCCGACCGGGCGGGCCTGCAGGCGATCTCCCGGCTGATCGACAGCGGCAAGCTGACGCCGAAGGTCGACCGTGTGGTCCCGCTCGCCGACACCAGGGCCGCCTATCAGGCGCTGGAGCGCGAGCACCGCCGGGGCAAGGTCGTCATCCACGTCGCCGACGGGGCGTGACCCAGGGCCCCCGGACGGCCGAGTCCCGGGGCTACGGGACGACCGTCACCGGCCAGCGGCCCGCCTTGACCAGTCGTACCGCGACCGAGCCGATGATCCGGTGCCCGGCCTTCTCGGAGGCCCCGACCACGACCGCGTCGGCCTTGAGCTCGTCGGCCGCCTGGGACAGGCCGCTGAACGGGTCGCCCGTGAAGGTGTGGAACTCCCAGCGCATCGCGGCGGTGGCCTGGAAGCGCGCGGCGGCCTTCTCTATCTCCGCCTTGAGCTCGTCGGCGATCTCCGCGGTGGCCTCCGCGACGGGGGCGCCGAAGGCCGCGCCCGCCGCCAGCACGGGCTGCACGTACACGATCGCCAGGAGCGCGTTCTGGCGCCGCGCCAGCCCCGCCGCGTACGCGACGGCACGCCACGACGACTCGGAACCGTCCAACCCGGCCGCGATCACCTTCGGACCGTCCGTGCCCCGCTCGAAAGCCGTCTTGTCGCTCACGTTCCGAGCCTACTTGCGCGGCTGCCGCGCGCGCCGCACCGGACGGGGGGAATCCGCGTTCGTGGCCAGGTGGCCGTCGACCAGCCGCCGCAGCGCGGAGGCGAAGGCGGCGCGTTCGTCCTCGGGCAGGGCCGACAGCACGTCGCCGTGCACCCGCGCGGTGATCGTCTCACCCCGCGCGACCAGCTCCCGGCCCGCCTCGGTGACGCTGATGATCCGGGCCCGGCGGTCGGTGGGGGAGGGGTGCCGCTCGGCGAGGCCGGCCCGCTCCAGCTCGTCCATGGTGACCACCATCGTGGTCTTGTCCTGCTGGGAGAGCTCCGCCAGTTGAGCCTGCGTCAGCTTCCCGGGGAGCGCGTGCAGCAGCACGCAGTATCCGCGGGGGGTGAGGCCGATCTCGGCCAGCGCCGCCGCCATCCGGTTCGTCATCGCGTGGCTGGCGTGCTGCAGCAGCCCGGTGAAGTCGGGCGCGTCGGACGAGGGTGCCGGAGAGCTCATGATCCGATCCTAGCAAACAAGTTCGTTACGGGATTATCGGTGTCGCGAATAATTCGGCGGACAAATCGCTCGGCGCCACGCGACCCGCTGCCTAGCATGGGACGGCATGAACCTCCCGCCTCGTCATCACGACGTCCCCGGCAAGCCCTCCCTCGACGGGCTCGAAGCGAAATGGTCGCGGCGCTGGGACGAGTCGGGGGTATACCGCTTCGACCGGTCACGGCCGCGCGAGGAGATCTTCTCCATCGACACCCCGCCGCCCACGGCCAGCGGATCGCTCCACATCGGCCACGTCTTCTCGTACACCCACACCGACACCGTCGCCCGCTACCGGCGCATGCGCGGGCAGACCGTCTTCTACCCCATGGGCTGGGACGACAACGGCCTGCCCACCGAGCGCCGGGTCCAGAACTTCCACGGCGTCACCTGCGACCCCGCCCTGCCCCACGACCCCGGCTTCACCCCGCCCGAGCACCCCGGCAAGCAGCAGCTGCCCATCTCGCGGCGGAACTTCATCGAGCTGTGCGAGGCCCTCACCACGGAGGACGAGAAGGCCTTCGAGGAGCTGTGGCGCCAACTCGGCCTGTCCGTCGACTGGACGCTGACCTACCAGACCGTCGGCGCCCGGTCGCGCGCCGCCTCCCAGCGCGCCTTCCTGCGCAATCTGGCCCGCGGCGAGGCGTACACGGCCGAGGCCCCCACCCTGTGGGACACCACCTTCCGCACCGCCGTCGCCCAGGCGGAGCTGGAGGACCGCGAACGGCCTGGCGCCTACCACCGGCTGGCCTTCCACCGGCCGGACGGCGGCCGGGTCGTCGTCGCCACCACCCGCCCCGAACTCCTCCCCGCCTGCGTCGCCCTGGTCGCGCACCCCGACGACCCGCGCTACCGGGAGCTGTTCGGGACGACCGTCACGACCCCGGTCTTCGGTGTCGACGTCCCCGTCCACGCCCACCGGCTGGCCGACCCGGACAAGGGCACCGGCATCGCGATGATCTGCACCTTCGGCGACACCACCGACGTCACCTGGTGGCGGGAACTGCGGCTGCCCACGCGCCCGGTCCTCGGCCGCGACGGGCGCTTCCTGCCCGCGCCGCCCGCCGCCCTGGAGACGGCGGCGGCCCGCGAGGCGTACGACCGGCTGGCCGGCGCCACCGCGCACACCGGCCGCGAGCGCCTGGTGGCGATGGTGCGCGAGAGCGGCGACCTGGAGGGCGTGCCCGAACCGGTCGTCCACGCCGTCAAGTTCTACGAGAAGGGCGACCGGCCGCTGGAGATCGTCACCACCCGCCAGTGGTACCTGCGCAACGGCGGCCGCGACGAGGCCCTGCGCGCCCGGCTGCTGGAGCGGGGCCGCGAACTGCGCTGGCACCCCGAGCACATGAGGGTCCGGTACGAGAGCTGGGTCGAAGGCCTCAACGGCGACTGGCCGATCAGCAGGCAGCGGTACTTCGGCGTCCCCGTGCCGGTCTGGTACCCGCTCGACGACGCCGGCGAGCCCGTCCACGACAAGCCGCTGCTCCCCGACGCGTCGGCGCTGCCCGTCGACCCCGGAAGCGACGTCCCCGACGGCTACCGCGAGGAACAGCGCGGCGAGCCCGGCGGGTTCATCGGCGACCCTGACGTCATGGACACCTGGGCGACCTCGTCGCTCACCCCGCAGATCGCCGCCGGCTGGGGCACGGACGCCGAACTGTTCGCCAAGGTCTTCCCGATGGACCTGCGCCCGCAGGCCCACGAGATCATCCGCACCTGGCTCTTCGGCACCGTCGTCCGCGCCCACAGCGAGCACGGCGTCCTGCCGTGGCGGCACGCGGCCATCTCCGGCTGGATCCTCGACCCGGACCGCAAGAAGATGTCCAAGTCGCGGGGGAGGGCCGTCACCCCGGGCGATCTGCTGGAGCAGTACGGCTCCGACGCCGTCCGCTACTGGGCGGCCAGTGCCCGGCCCGGCACGGACACCGCATTCGACACCGGGCAGATGAAGATCGGCCGCCGTCTCGCCATCAAGATCCTCAACGTCAGCCGTTTCGTGCTCACCTCCGGCGCGACCGCGACCGCGACCGCGACCGCGGACGGCGGCAACCCGGATGTCACCGCGCCACTGGACCGCGCCCTCCTGGCCGGACTCGCGGCGACCGTCCGCGCCGCGACGGACGCCCTGGAGGACTTCGACCACGCCCGCGCCCTGGAACGCGCGGAGTCCTTCTTCTGGGACTTCTGCGACGACTACGTCGAGCTGGTCAAGAGCCGCGCGTACGACGGCGACACCTCGGCCCTCGCCACGCTCGCCACCGCGCTCTCCGTCCAGCTGCGGCTCTTCGCGCCCTTCCTGCCGTTCGCCACCGAGGAGGTCTGGTCGTGGTGGCAGGACGGCTCCGTCCACCGGGCCCCCTGGCCCGACCCGGGGGCGCTCGACGCCCTCGCGGTCGACGGCGACCCTCGCGTCCTGGACGCCGCCCGCGACGCCATCGCCGCGGTCCGCAAGGCCAAGTCCGAGGCCCGGCTCTCGATGCGGGCCGACGTCGGCCGGCTCGTCGTCACCGGCCCGCACCCGGCGCTGGACCTCTTCGCCCTGGCCGAGGACGACGTCCGCGCCGCGGCCCGCGCGGCGGCGGTGGAACGCGTCACGGCGGCCGCCGACGGGCTCTCGGTCGAGGTGCGCTTCCCGGAGGCGCCCTGAGCGATCCCGCGCCGTCGTCCCGCACCCTCCCCCGGAGAGACCGTCTAGGGCACCGGCTGCGGTGGGGGCGGCCCCACGTAGTGCCCGCTCGGGCGCATGCGCAGGGGCCGCTCCTCGTACTCCTCCAGGGCGTGGGCGATCCAGCCCGCCGTCCGGGCGACGGAGAAGACCGTCTCACCGGCCTCCGGGACCATGCCCGCGGAGACGGAGAGTACGGCGAGGGCGAGGTCGACGTTGGCGTGGAGCGGGGTGTGACGGGCCGTCGTGTCGGCCACCTCGCGCGCGGCGGCCAGGGCCCGCGCGGCGTACGGGACGTCCTCGAGCAGCCGGAACAGCGCCACAGCGCGCGGGTCCTCGGCCGCGTAGAGGCGGTGGCCGAGACCGGGGACGCGGCGGCCCGCGCGCAGGTGGTCGGCGACGACGGCCGCCGCGCTGCCGCGGTCGAGCACCTCGGCCAGCATGCGGTGCGCGAGTCCGCTCGCGGCGCCGTGCAGCGGGCCGTCGAGGGCGCCGAGACCGGCCGAGACCACCGCGTACGGATGGGCGCGGGCGGAGGCCGCGACGCGCACGGCGAGCGTCGAGGCGGCCAGGTCGTGGTCGATGAGCAGGACGAGTGCCGCGTCCAGCACCCGCAGTGACGCCTCGTCGGCCGCGCGGCCGGTCAGCCGTGACCACAGCCGCCCCGCCAGCCGCCCGTCGCCCCGGTGCGGCGTCCCGGCCGCCGGCAGGCCGTCCACCAGCGTCGGGATGAGGCCGCGGGCGGCGCCGAGCACGGCCTCGGGGGAGAGGTCGAAGCGCAGCGGGTCCGCCGCGGCCGCGGCGACGGCGATCGCCCGCAGCCGGTCCATCGGGCCGCTGTGCCCGGGCAGCGCCTCCACGGCCCGCCGGGCGGCCGCCAGGACCTGGGGCGGCGAGGTGAAGCGGACACCGCGGCGCAGTACTCCGGTCCACAGCCACTCCGCCGCCTCCTCGTAGCCGTACCGCCCGGCCAGGGCCGTCGCGTCGACGCCGCGGAAGTAGTAGCGGTCCCGGTCGATGAGGGTGATCGCGGTGCGCACCGCGCCGATGCCGTCCTCCTCGGCCGGCTGCTGCGCCGGGCGCCGGGTGCGGCGGGCCAGGGCGTCGACCTCCTCGGGGTCGAAGGTGCTGCCCCGCCCGCCCGCGGCGCGTCGGCTGCGCAGCACGCCGCGGCTGACGTACGCGTAGACCGTCTCCGGCTTGACCCCGAGCCGCTCCGCCGCCTCGCGGGTGCTCAGCCGTTCCTCCGTCGTCATGACTCCATCCCATCACACATTGATTCAATCAATGTTGACGTGGATTGAATCAATGGTGGATGGTCTGGTCAAGGTCGAGTCATCGAAGCAGGACCGGAGGACCACACCGTGACCGTCATGCCTGTCATCCCCGACGTACCCCGCGGCCTGAAGGGCGTCGTCGTCACCGAGACGTCGCTCGGCGACGTCCGCGGGGCCGAGGGCTTCTACCACTACCGCCAGTACTCGGCCGTCGACCTCGCGCGCGGCCGCACCTTCGAGGACGTCTGGCACCTGATGCTGCTCGGCGCGCTGCCGGACGCCGCCGGGCGCGCCGCCTTCGCCGAGCGCGTGGCGCCGCTGCGCCGCCTGCCGGGCGGCATAAAGGAGGCGCTGCCCGCCATCGCCCGCTCCGGGGCGCTCAGCGGCCCCCTCGCCGGGCTGCGCTCCGCCCTGTCCCTGCTGGGCGCGGCCGAGGGGTTCCGCCCGCTGTACGACGTCGACCCGGGGCGGAGGCTGTCCGACGCCCTCGCGGCGAGCGCCGCAGTGCCCACGCTGCTGACCGCCCTGTACCGGCTCGGCCAGGGCCTGGAGCCGGTCGAGCCGCGCGACGACCTCCCTTACGCGGCCAACTACCTGTACATGCTCACCGGTGAGGAGCCCGACCCGGAGCGCGCCCGGGCCGTCGAGCGCTACCTCGTCGCCACCGTCGACCACGGCTTCAACGCGTCCACCTTCACCGCCCGGGTCATCGCCTCCACCGGTGCCGACCTGGCCGCCTGCCTCACCGGCGCCGTCGGCGCGCTGTCCGGCCCGCTCCACGGCGGCGCCCCCAGCCGGGCCCTGGACACCCTGGACGCCATCGGCACCCCGGACCGCATCGACCCGTGGATCCGCGAACGCGTCCTCGCGGGCGACCGCATCATGGGCTTCGGCCACCCCGTCTACCGCACCGAGGACCCCCGGTCCCGGATGCTCAAGGAGATCGCCCGCTCCTTCGGCGGCCCGCTCGTCGACTTCGCCGTCCAGGTCGAGGCCCGCGTCGAGGCGATCCTCGCCGAGCTCAAGCCGGGCCGCGAACTCCACACCAACGTCGAGTTCTACGCGGGCGTCGTCATGGAGCTGTGCGGCCTGCCGCGTGCGATGTTCACCCCCACCTTCGCCTGCGCCCGCGTCGTCGGCTGGTGCGCCAACATCCTCGAACAGGCCCAGGACAGCAAGATCATCCGCCCCGCCGCCCGCTACGTCGGGCCGGTCCCGCCCCAGCCGGTTCCGGCGGCGTAGCCACCGCGTCGAACGCGCCCGCGCTATCCCCGGGCGGCGGGTCTGCGGTCGACCGGGGTGACCGGGGTGAGGGTCTCCTCCTGGGTACGGCGGGGGCCGGACCAGGGGGCGGGGACCGCGTCGAAGAGGTAGGCGAAGCGGTAGGCCAGGTCCTCGTAGTTGACCCGCCAGCCGCGGAAGTGCGGCCACGCCTCCTCGGGGGTGCGCTCCAGGGGGTAGCCGTTGGCCGCGGCGTGGGCGACAGCCGCGGCGAACTCCTCGTACGGCAGCTTGATGGGCGCGTCCGGGGAGGGGTCGGACTCGTACGGGATCCGCCAGATCTCGGCGATGTCGCGCAGGCAGACGAAGCCGGCCCGCAGGGCGAGCCGCGCCTCGGCCTGCGGGCGGCCGGGGTTGAGGGCGAGCTGCATGGAGGCGGCGTCCATGACGGCGAGCAGGGCGACCAGCCAGTTGCGGTTGGACTGCGGGGAGCGGAAGCGGCTGAGCACCGTGTAGCTGGTGTGGCTCTCGCTGACCTCGGCCGCCCACCGCTCCCAGTTGCGGAACAGCTCCGGGAGGCTGTTGGTCAGCCCGATCTGGGCGTAGCGGGCCAGCACCTCCGGCCCCCAGGGCGGGCTGCCCGCCCGTGCCTGCAGCAGCGTCACCTCGGCCTCGCGGCGGGAGTACGCGGCGTACAGGGTCGGCAGATAGCCGATCTGGAGGCCGATGGTGATCGGCCCGGTCGCGGCGGCGCAGAAGTCGATGACCGTGAGGTCCACGTGGCGGCTGCTGGCGAAGCCCAGTGTGAAGAGCGACGAGCCCGCCTCCCTGAGCGCGTCGAGCGCGTCCAGGTCGCTGACCGCGGCCTGCAGCATGGCGTAGCCCGTCCAGAAGGCGACCAGCCAGCCGATCAGGTTGAAGAGGATGGACACGGCCGGCGCCGGCGCGAGCACGCGGTCCTTGGCCTCGGGCGTGCGGCAGCGGTCCGCGACGAACTGGAACGGCAAGTGGATCGTCCAATGCACCGCCCGCGTGAAACTCGACCGGGTCGGCCGCGGGATCACCAGCGTGCGCAGCACCGACGAGAAGGTCCCGGCGACGATCAGCGCCCCGATGATGCCGATCAGGACGCGCACTGGACTTCCTTCCCCGGACGGTTCACAGCACCCGCCGCCGGACCAGCGCCGCGAGCACCAGCACACCGGGGAGCAAGGGCAGCCATACGGTGACGATGCGGTACGCCAGCACCGCGGAGGTCGCCGCCACTCCGGTCGCCCCCGCCGTGACCAGCGCCAGGACCAGCGCGACGTCCAGCGAACCCAGTCCGCCCGGCGTCGGCAGCAGGGCTGCCGCCGCGCTGCCCGCGAGGTACGCAACGGCCACGTGCGCGGCCGGCACCGGCGCGTGCAGCGACCGTACGACCGCGACGAGCACCGCGGCGTGCATCACGGGGAAGGCCAGGGAGCCCGTCCACAGGGCCGCGGCGCGCGCGGAGCGGCCGTGCACCGCGCGTACGTCGGTGGCCACCGTGCCGAGGAACGACCGCACCACACGACGGATGTGGCGTATCGACAGCAGGACCACCAGGACGAGGCAGAGCGCCGCCCCGGCCAGCAGGGCGAGGGTCCGGTCGGCCCGCGGGGGCACGACGCGGCTCATGTCGAGCGCGTGCGGGAAGGCCAGCAGCAGGACCGCCAGCAGTCCGATCCGCACCACGCAGGCCGCGAGCGCCCGCACCGCGAGCGCGGCCGCCGAGCGGCTGGGGGAGAGGCCGCAGCGCAGCAGGAAGCGCAGGTTGACGGCGTTGCCGCCGACGCCCGCCGGGAGGATGTGATTGGCCGCCGAGGCGGCGAACTGGGCGGCCAGCAGGCGTCCCGCGGGGAGTTGTTCGAGCACCGCGCCCTGCTGGGCGGTCGCCGAGCACACCCAGGCGAGCAGCGTCGCGGCCCCGGCCGCCAGCAGCCACTCGCCGTCCGCGGACCCCAGCCGGTCGGTCCCCGCGTCCACCATCGGCCACTGCCGCAGGACGATCAGGGCCACCAGGAACAGCGGTGCCACACCGACGATCTGACGCACTGGGAGGCGCCGCCACATGGTTCTTTCGCCCTTCCGGTCGCCGCGGTCGCCCGCGCTGCCGTGAGGCGCTCCCCGGCGCAGCCCCGGCCGTACTTACGCACGACCATACGGGGCGGCGACCGGTACCGCTCATTCGGCGGTGCGTCCGGCCGTCCCGTGGCACCGGGCGCGACCGGGCGCGCGCCGGGACTACAGCTCCAGGTGGCTGCCCTGGCCGTCCACGCGGTCGGCCGACTCGTCGTCGAACCACACGGCGTCGGTGGCCAGGTAGCGGAAGCGGTGCACACCCGCCGGGAGGATCACCGACACCGTGCGGGTGCCGTCGCGGCGGGGGACGAGGGTGTGCCGGCCGGGCTCCCATTCGTTGAAGTCGCCGACCACGCTCACGGTGCCCGGCGGATGGTCGACGGGGAGGGCGAAGGTGATCCGGGTCTTGCGGCCGAACAGCTTTGTGCGCCTGAGCATGGGCTCTCCCTGCGGTGGCGGACGAGGGGCGGAGGACGTGCGGTGCTCGGGTGCCCCCATTCTTCCGGTGCTCCGGGGAAAGTCACATACCGACTGGTCGGTGTTCCGGGATATCGTGACCCCGGACGACATGACGTACGTACGTATGCGGAGGGAGTCGCGGTGCGCGCGATCCAGATCACCGATTTCGGCGGGCCGGAGGTGCTGCGGCACGTGGAGCTGCCCGACCCCGTGCCGGGGCCGGGACAGCTGCTGGTCGAGGTCTCCTCGGCGGGCGTCAACTACGCCGACACGCACATGGTGGAGAACTCCTACCTCTCCAAGGCCACCCTCCCCCTCGTCCCCGGCGCCGAGGTGGTCGGCCGCACCGCCGACGGCCGCCGCGTGGTCGCCCTCACCGACAACGGCGGCTACGCCGAGAAGGCCGTCGTCGAGAAATACCTCGCCCACGACGTCCCCGAGGGCGTCACCGACGGCCAGGCGCTCGCCCTGGTCGTCCAGGGCCTGACCGCCTGGCACCTGCTGCGCACCTCCGCCCGTATGGCCGAGGGAGAGTCCGTGGTCGTGCACGCCGCCGCGGGCGGCACCGGCTCGCTGGCCGTTCAGCTCGCCAAGGACTTCGGCGCGGGACGGGTCATCGCCACCGCCTCCACCAAGGAGAAGCGCGACCTCGCGCTGGAGCTCGGCGCCGACGTCGCGGTCGAGGCGGACTCCACGGACGCTGCGGGACTCAAGGAGCGGCTCGTCGAGGCCAACGGCGGCAAGAAGGTCGACATCGTGCTGGAGATGACCGGCGGCCCGGTCTTCGACGCCTCGCTGGCCGCGCTCGCCCCCTTCGGCCGCCTGGTGACCTACGGACTCGCCTCCCGTGTCCCCCCGACCCCCGTCCAGGCCGCGCAGCTCATGGGCCGCTCCCGCGCGGTCGTCGGCTTCTGGCTGATGCACTGCCTGGGCCGCCCCGGCATGTACCGCGAGCCGATGGCCGAGCTGCTGGCGATGACCGCCGACGGCCGGCTGCGGCCCCAGGAGGGCGGCAGGTATCCGCTGTCCGAGGTCGTCCGCGCCCACGAGGACCTGCGGGCCCGGCGTACTTACGGCAAGCTCACGCTCGACCCGGCAGGCTGATCCTTCCGGGCCGTCGAGTGTTCGCGCTCCGCTGCCGTTCGCGCCTTTGCGGAGGCACAATCGACAGCGGAGCACGAAGCCGCGGCCGGCGGCCCGGAGGAACGGGAGGGGCCATGGACAGGACCCGCTTCGCCCCCGACCGGGGGCTGACCACCCGCATGGTGGTCACCATGTTCATGATCGGGCTGCTCTACGTCGTGTTCGTGGGCGTCCTGCTGGCCCTGCTGCGCGGCGCCTGGCCACTGATTCTGATCGTCGCGGGCGGGCTGTTCATCGCCCAGTTCTGGTTCAGCGACCGGATCGCCGCCTTCAGCATGGGCGCCCGCGAGGTCACGCCCGAGCAGGCCCCCGAACTGCACGGCGTCGTCGACCGGATCTGCGCCCTGGCCGACATGCCCAAACCCCGCGTCGCCATCGCCGACAGCGACGTCCCCAACGCCTTCGCCACCGGACGCAACGAGAAGGCGGCCCTGGTGTGCGCCACCACCGGCCTGCTGCGCAGGCTGGAGCCCGAGGAGCTCGAGGGCGTCATCGCCCACGAACTCTCGCACGTCGCGCACCGGGACGTGGCCGTCATGACGATCGCCTCCTTCCTGGGCGTCCTCGCCGGAGTGGTCACCCGCATCGGGCTGTGGGGCGGTCTCGGCCGCAACAGCCGCGACCCCGGCACCGCCATCGTCGTCATCCTCATCCCGCTGGTCAGCGCCCTCGTCTACTGCGTCAGCTTCCTGCTGACCCGGATGCTCTCCCGCTACCGCGAGCTGTCCGCCGACCGCTCGGCCGCACTGCTCACCGGACGGCCCTCCGTGCTGGCCTCGGCGCTGACCAAGGTCACCGGCCAGATGGCCCGTATCCCCACGGAGGACCTGCGCAAGGCCGAGCCGTTCAACGCCTTCTACTTCGTCCCCGCCTTCGCCGGCGGCCAGAGCCTGGCCCAGCTGCTGTCCACGCACCCCACCCTGGAGCAGCGACTGGCGCAGCTCGGCCGGATCTCCGTCGAGCTGGGGCGGCGCTGATGGGTCTCCTGGACGCGCTGCTCGGCCGCAGCAAGCCCGTCAAGCCCGACCTCGACCAGCTGTTCGGGCTCCCGTCGGCGGCCGTGACCCTGGAGGCCGTGGCCGGCTTCCGGCCCACCGGGGTGGGCTCCGTGTGCTTCGCCGCCGTGGAGGGCGGCGCCTTCGCCGAGGTCCAGCAGGACGTGCGGGCGCTCCTCGACATGGACACCGGCGCGGGCGCCGTCCCGGTCGAGTCCGTCCGCGACGCCTACGGCTACACGTGGCTGGTCGTCCGCCGCCCCGCCGGCGACCTGCCGACCCTCGTCGGTGATCTGCACGCGGTCAACTCGGCGCTGGAGAGCCACGGCTTCGGCCCGCAGCTGCTCTGCTCCCTCGTCGCCTTCCGCGACGCCGCGGGGCGCTCCCTGGCGCTGGTCTACCTCTACAAGCGCGGCTCGTTCTACCCGTTCGCACCGCTCCCGGGCGAGAAGCGGGACAACCCCCTCGAACTCCAGACCAAGGCCCTGCTCGGCAACGACCTCCGCCTGGAGGAGGACCTCAGCCGCTGGTTCCCCCTCTGGGGTGCGCCGGGCCTGGGCGGCTGAGTCACGCTCCGGGGCGGACCGATCGTGCGGATGCGCGGGTTCCGCGTCCGTGTTCTCGGTGGCGGCCGGCGTCTTCACGGCCTGCGACGACGTGCTGCGGAACGCCGGACCCGTCGGGATCCGGCCGCGGGCGGTGCGTCCGCGGACCGCGCCGGGGCCGTCAGCCGCCGGCGGTGAAGACGCCGATGCCGTTGGCGACGAGGCGTTCCGTGCCGCCCGCGGGGTGGTTGCGGACCTTGACGCGGGGCGCGCCGGGGGCGCGGGTGACGAGGGTGGAGGAGCCGCCGCCGTCGAGGTTGACGGCCGCGTCGGCACCGATCCCGGACATCAGCGAGGCCAGCTCGCGGACCGTGAGCCCGGCACCGGACTCGGCCCTGCCGTCCAGCGCCATCAGGTACAGCGTGTGCCCGCCGTCGCCGAAGCCCGCGGAGGTGCGGGTCGCCGCGACGCCGTTCTCCAGCCCGGCCAGCGGGAAGCCGTCGCGCAGGATCGGGTAGCCCCCGACCGCGAAGCGGTACCTGCCGCCGTACGCGGCGGCGACCAGTCGCTGCCGCACGTCCACCGGGTCGCCGGGGTCGAGCAGGCGCAGTGCCTCCGCGCCCGCCTCCCGGCCGACGAGCACGACCGTGCCGGACGGGATCGCGCCCCGCCCGGGCCGTTCGCTCGTCCGTACGACCCGGCCCTGGCGCACGGTCACCTCATAGGTGTCGCCGCTGCACGGCGCCGCCCGCTTGGTGTCGTTGCCGCACGCCGCGCGGAGCCGGGAGGCGCTGCCCCAGTCCGAGGTGTACGCCCCCACGCTGCCCACCGGGAGCGCGTACTGGTTCAGCCCGCGCAGCGGCAGCGTGCCCTCGTCGAGGGTGACCGAGCCCGACAGCCGGAGCCGGTCCAGCCGGGCGACGTGGTCGGAGCCGATGGCGAGGACGTCCTCGGTGGACGTCCCCGGCGGCAGCCTGGGGCCGAAGCGCTGGCCCTCGGGCACCGCCGACTTCAACGCCCGCCCCGCGGCGATCGCCGGGCCGACCGGGGCGCTGGTCGCGGGCACGCCGGGGTGCTGGAGCTCGCTCATGTTGAAGAAGTCGGCGTTGATGCCGCCCACCGCGCGGGAGGCGTCGGCGAGCCCCGAGACCGTGCCGCGCCCGGCGACGACCCCGGGGTGCAGCAGGTCCACCCGGACGCCCGGCGTGCGCAGGTTCACCGTCAGCAGGTGGCCGCGGGCGGTGCCGTGGGCTCCCCGGTAGGTGAACGTCCGGTAGTCGACGCCGGACGCGAGCCTGGTGCTCGCGCCGTAGCGCAGCCCGTCCCCGGCGACCGCCGCGGCCGCCCCGCTCGCGCCGCCGAGCAGCGCGCTCCACGCCAGTACCACCGAGATCGCCAGGCGCACCGGGCGGGGTCGTCGAGTCACCGTCACTCCAGCCGAAATCCGATTACCTGACGGGAGCTCAATAGTTGCCCGGGCGTCTCGGGTTGTCGCACCACCACGCCGCGCACAATGGAGAAGGTGACTCGATACGGGAAAAAATCGGTGAAAGGCGGTTCATCGGCGGTGTGTGCGGCCGCCGGGGCCCTCAGCCGGGGAAGGCGTAGACCGTGGTGGCGTGGGCCGCGGGCTCCCCGTCGCCCTCGGGGGTGAGTTCGATGTCGATGAACCCCAGTCGCCGCCCGAGCTTGGTGACGCGCGCGGTGACCAGTACGTCGGTGCCGAGGACCGCCCGCTGGAAGGTCGAGGACTGCTGGACGGTCGTCATCGGCCCGTAGCCGCCGCGCGCCGCGGACACCGCGATCACGGTCGCCGTGTCGGCGGCGGCCATCAGCGCCTGGCCCGACATCGCGCCGCCCTCCCGGGCCAGGCGGTCCGACCACGGCAGCCGCAGAACGGCGTGCCGCTCGCCGGTCTCCTCCACGCAGAGTCCCAGATCCAGCACCCAGGGCGCGAAATTGTCGGCCAGGATCTTGTCCGCCTCGGCGGTGGTGATCGTCACGCCGCACAGTCTGACGCACCGTCCGGACACGCACCAGGGCGCGCGAAGAGGCGTACGCCGGGGCGCGCGGCGGGGTGAGGCGGGCACCGGCCCCAACATGCCGTTGCGGGTATATAGCCTCAGGAGTATGTTGGAAGACGTGTCCATACCCTTCGACGTGCTGGCCGAGCCGACGCGGCGGCGGATCCTCGATCTGCTGCTGGAGCGCCCCCGCCTCGTCGGAGAGCTCACCGAGCACCTCGGCCTGAGCCAACCCGGTACGTCCAAGCACCTGCGGGTGCTGCGCGAGGCGGGCCTGGTCCAGGTCCGAGCCGAGGCGCAGCGGCGCTGGTACGAACTGAGCCCCGAGCCCCTGCGCGAGGTCGACGCGTGGCTCGCGCCGTACCGCAGGCTGTGGGGCGCCGGCCTCGACGCGCTGGAACGGCATCTGGACGCCATGCCCGACGAGATGGAGGAGCCATGACCACGGACACCGGCGAGACGCTGACCACCGCGGACGGCCGGACCGCGCTGCGGATGGAACGGCGGCTCGCGCACCCGCCGGAGAAGGTTTGGCGGGCCCTGACCGAGCCCGGACACCTCTCGAAGTGGTTCCCCTCCGACGTGGAGATGGAGCCGCGGCTGGGCGGCAAGGTCCGGTTCCTGTTCCGGCACGGGGAGGGCGGGTCCATGGACGGCGAGGTCACCGAGTGGGACCCGCCGCACGTCGTCGCCTACACCTGGGGCGAGGACCTGCTGCGCTGGGAGCTGGAGCCGGAGTCCCTGGGCTCCGTGCTGACCCTGACGCACACCTTCGCCGACCGCCCCGGCGCCGCCAGCTTCGCCGCCGGCTGGGACGCCTGCGTCGCCGGTATCGACCCCGAGCTGGCGGGCGAGCCCGTCCCGCCGCCGGGCGACATGAACGCGGCCCACGAGCGGTACGTCAAGGAGTTCGGCCTCGACCAGGGCGCCGCGGAGGTGTTGCCCGTCGGCTGGAAGGTCCGCTTCGAGCGGCAGCTGACGCAGCCCGCAGCCACGGTGTGGAAGACCCTGCTCGTCGGGGTCGCCGCGCCCGAGGTCGGCGGACCGGTGCCGCACGGCTTCCTGGTGGGCGACTTCGCCGCGGGACCGGTGAGCGAACTGCGGCCCAACCAGCTGCTCGCCTACCCGTGGGACCTCAACGGACGGCACGAGGGGACGGTGCGCTGGGAACTGACCGAGGGCACCGGGCACGGCGCCCGGCTGATCCTCACCCAGACCGGTATCCCGGAGGTCCCCGCCGACCGGGCGCTGGACGTCTGGCGGGACCACGTCGAGAGCCTCGCGGCCAAGCTGGCCGCCATGCCCCGCTGAAGGCGCGGTCGCGCAGCCGCCGGCGGCCGGCCGTACGGGGTGGCGGCCTCCGCGGCCGCGCGGGCAGGCGTTTCCCGATCGCCGGCGGGCACACACCGTCGCCACCGCGCCGTGGGCCGCCGGCGGGCGGGCCCGCTCCGACGTCCGCCGGAGCACCGGCCCGGTCACCCCGCTGACCTGCGCCGTCCACCCGGGGCCTCACAGCCGGCCCCGTGCCTCCTCCAGGAACTCCCGGGTGGGCCCCGCGGGCAGGGCCTGCGCGCTCATCCGGTCCAGGGCCTCGCGGAACTGCGACACGTCATCGCGGTCGTCGAGGTAGACGGCGCCGATCAGGCTCTCCGCGTAGGCGATGTCCGGCAGCTCCGGCAGCGGGAAGCGGAAGATGTGGAACGGCCCGTACATCGCCGGATGCGGTCCCGAGGCGAAGGGCATGACCTGCAGCCGTACCTGGGGCATGTCGCAGGCCTCGATCAGGCGGTCGATCTGGCGGCGCATCACCTCGGGACCGCCGATGGGGCGGCGCAGTACCGTCTCGTCCATCACGACCCACAGCAGCGGCGGGCTCTCGCGGGTGAGCAGCGCCTGCCGCTCCATGCGCAGCGCGACCCCGCGCTCGACCTCCTCCTGCGTGGCGTGCGGGCGGCCCGCGCGCAGCACGGCCTCCGCGTACTGCGGGGTCTGCAGCAGCCCCGGGACGTAGTGCGGCTCGTACGCGCGGATCAGCTCCGCCGCGCCCTCCAGGCTGACGAAGGCGCTGAACCACTCTGGGAGCACGTCGCGGAAGCGGTGCCACCAGCCCGGGCGGTTGGCCTCGCGGGCCAAGTCCAGGAAGTCGGCGATCTCGGTGGGCTCGGTGACCCCGTAGGTGAGGAGCAGCTTCTCCACGTAGGGGATGCGGAGGCCGACCTCGGCCTTCTCGATGCGGCGGACGGTGGCGTGGGTGACGTCGAGGGCGTGGGCCGCCTGCTCATAGGAGAACCCGGCCCTCTCCCGGAGATCCTGGAGGCGTTTGCCGAGTACCACCCGCAGCACGGTGGGAGCGCTTGCCGCCCGCGCTTCAGTCACGGTCCATCTCCTCCAACACCGCTGATCCCGGGCGTAGTTTGTCATGACGTCAGGGCGTGGCAAAGTATGTCGCCGGCGCTTTGCACATTGCAGATCGCGCCTTGCCAGGTGTTCCGGGCGACGCGCATCGCAACGGAGTGGCATCCTCCCACGACGCGTTCCTGCTGATCGCGCAGGGCGCCGCGGTCGCCGACGCGCGGCGGCGCATCGGGGCGCGACTTTGTGAATGGGGGATCGCCGAGGAGGTCCGCGACGACGCCGCGCCGGTGGTGACCGAGCTGTTCACCAACGCCCCGCGGTACTCGGACAGCGAGAAGATCGCCTGCTCGCTCCGGGTCGACAGTGGTCGCGTCCATGTGGAGGTGGCCGAGCAGGGGCCGGGGCTGATGGTCCATCAGGCGCGGGTGGCGGGCCCCAACGAGGAGGGCGGCCGCGGCCTTCTGCTGGTCAGAGCGATCTCCCGGGCCTGGGGCGTGGTCCGCTCCGAGGACGGCAGGGGAACAGTGGTCTGGGCCGAGTTGGGGGCGGCGGCGGATCTTCCATAGGATCCGCCAATGATCATAAGCAAACGGCTGGCGGCGGGGCTGTGCGGCCTCGCGGCCACGCTCGCCACCGCGCTCTTCCCGGCCGCGGCGCCGGCAGCCGCGGACGACGGGCCCGAGACCGCGCGCGAGGCCCCGAAGGTCGAGCTCGTCCTGGACGTCAGCGGCTCGATGCGGGCCAACGACATCGACGGCAGGTCCCGCATGTCGGCGGCCAAGCAGGCCTTCAACGAGGTGATCGACGCCGTACCGGACGAGGTCCGGCTCGGCATACGCACCCTCGGCGCCAACTACCCCGGCAAGGACAAGGCGGTCGGCTGCAAGGACACCGAGGCCCTCTACCCGGTCGGCACCGTCGACCGCACGGAGGCCAAGACCGCGGTCGCCACCCTCGCCCCCACCGGATGGACGCCGATCGGCCCGGCCCTGCAGGCCGCGGGCAAGGACCTCGCGGGCGGTGACGGCACCCGCCGCATCGTCCTGATCACCGACGGCGAGGACACCTGCCAGCCGCTCGATCCCTGCGAGGTCGCCCGCGAACTCGCCGCCGAGGGCACCCACCTGGTCGTCGACACCCTCGGCCTGGTGCCCGACACCAAGATCCGCCGGCAGCTCAGCTGCATCGCCGAGGCCACCGGCGGCACCTACACCGCCGTCGACCACGCCAACCAGCTCTCCGACCGCATCAAGCAACTCGTCGACCGCTCCGCCGACAACGTGGTCGTGACCCCCACCGCCACCGAGGGTGCCGCCCACTGCGCCGACGCCCCGCTGCTCGGCGCCGGGATCTACACCGACCGCGAGGAGTTCGCCGAGCACCGCTGGTACCGGGTGAGCGTCACCGACGGCCAGGAGCTGCGCGCCTCCGTCAGCGTCGGCGCCGACCGCGCCGTCAACCTCGACTACGGCGTGCTCGTACGGGCCGTCACCAGCGGCGGCCGCGAACTCGTCCGCGGCTCCGACGCGGGCAGCGGACGCACCGACGTCCTCTCCGCCGGCCTGCGCTACGCCTGGCCCGAGCGCGACGACGCCGACGCCGCGACCGCCCGTACCGTGTGCATCGAGGTCAGCAACTCCTTCTCCGCCCCGGACGCCGTGAAGCGCACCCCGGGCCTGCCCCTCGAACTCAGCGTCGACCTGGTCTCCTCGCCCGACGAGCCGTCCGATGTCGCCTCCTTCGGCCTGGGCCGCGGCTGGTGGCTGCTGGCCCTGCTGGTCGTCACCGGCCTGATCGCCGGTGTGCTGTGGGGCTGGATCTCGCGCTGGCGCGTCGCCGTCTGGAGGACCAACTGATGCGTACCACTCGAAGGACGCGCAAGGCGGCCGCCGTACTGCTCGGCGGCGCGGCCCTGTTCGCCGCGGGCGCGGGCACCGCAGCCGCCGACGACGCCACGCCCAGTGCGAGCGCGAGCGCCACGGGGACCACGGAGGAGACGGTCCAGCCCGGCACCGGCTTCCGCACCGCGGGGAACCTCCGGCCGGGCGTGCGGACCGTGCCGGCCGACGCCTCCACCGGCGACTACCTGTACTGGGTGTTCCCCGCCGCGGCGGGCGAGGTCCCCACCGTCTCCGCCACCGTCACCCTGCCCGAGGCCGGGACCCGGCACGGTGCCCAGACCTGGCAGCTCGACGTCTACGACGGCCTGCGCCGCCGGCAGGCATGCGCCTCGGGCAAGCCGACCAGGACGGCGTCCGCCGAGGACACCCAGGTGGAGCTGAGCTGCCGGCTCCGCACCGTCCGCGCGTGGTCCGAGGCATGGGCCAACGACCCGCTCCCGGGCGCGTACTACATCCGGCTGACCGTGGTCCGGCTCCCGGACCAGGACCTCGGCCTGCCGGTGCAGGCGCAGGTCGGCACCACCTCGACGGACGCGGGCGGCTCCAAGGCCGTCGACGGCGAACTCGCCGCCCCGCTCACCCCCGTCGCCAAGGCCGGCGCCACCCTCGACCCGAACGCCGTGCCGTCCGCCACCGCCACGGAGGGGTCCGACGACGCGACGGACGACGAGGCAGGCGCGAGCCCCTCGCCGGTGCCCGCCGGTCTCGCCCAGCCCGAGGACGGCTGGGGCGGCGGCTGGTGGTCCGACCGCTGGATCTGGACCGCCGCCGGGGGCGTGCTGGGCGCGCTCGCGGGCGTGGCCGGTTACAGCCTGACCCGGGGGCGGGGACGCGGCCGCCCGGTCGCGTAGCCTCAGGGTTCGGTGACGCGCCGGTACGTGACCCGTGGAGCGGGTTCCGTACCGGCGCGTCTCACTGCGGGGCCGGGTCCGGCCGCGCACCCGCGGCGCGCAGCACCGCGGCCGTCTCCGGATGCGGGCCGCGCGCGGCCCATTCGAGCGGGGTGTACCCGGTGCCGTGGTCCTCGCGCAGCCCGGGGTCGGCCCCGTGGGCCAGGAGCTGACGTACGGTCTCGACATCGCCCCAGCAGGCGGCCGCGCACAGCGGCGTGCCCTCGTCGCCGTGGCCGCTCTCGGTGTCCGGCCGCGCCCCCGCCGCCAGCAGCAGGGCCGCGACGCTCACCGCGCCGTTGACCGACGCGGCGTACAGCGGTGTCGTGCCGCCCGGGTCGGGGAGCTCCGGGGAGGCACCGCGCCCCAGCAGTTCTCCGGCGGCCGGCAGGTCGCCGAACGCCGCCGCGATGACGAGGGCCCGGCTCAGCTTCTTCTGCCGTCTGCGGTTCACGGGACGCAGGTTACGAGCCCGAGGCCCCCGCGGCGAAGCCGATTCCCAGGCGGGCGACGCGGCCCTGCTCCCCGGCGGCCCAGCAGCCGAGGTCCGGGGCGCAGTCGACGGTGTCGTACGACCCGCTGTCGAAGGCCCGCCACGTCCTGCCGCCGTCCAGGGTCAGGTTGCTGCCGGTCGGACCCACCGCGATCGCCGCGCGCGAGGAGTACGGCAGCCAGGTCACTCCCGAACGGTAGGCGGCCGGCGGACGCCCGGAGCCGGTCCAGGTCGCGCCGCCGTCGCGGGACACCGCGGCGGCGTCGGGGGAGGCCTGGTCCGGGCGGTAGTCCCCGCCCACGGCGATGCCGTGCCGGGGGTCGCGGAAGGCCAGCGCGAACACCCCCTTGGCGGGATCGCCCGCGGGCAGCGTGGACGTCGCCACGGTCCAGGTCAGCCCGCGGTCGCGGGAGTGCAGGACGCGGGCCGCCGCCGCCCCGCCCGTCGCCAGCCACACGTCCCGTGGTCCCCGGCTCACCAGGCACTGCCCGCTCGCCGCGAAGGACGCCTCGCCCGCGAGCGCGGGCGGCATGCCGCCGGAGGGCAGCACGTGCCAACTGCGGCCGCCGTCGCCGGTGGACAGGATCCGGTACCTGCCGTCGACCGGGTCGCTGACGGCGAGGCCGTTGCGGTCGTCGAAGAAGGTGACGCAGTCGTAGAAGGCCCGGGGGTCGGTGTTGCGGAAGGTCTCCGTCCAGGTCGCGCCGCCGTCCTGGGTGCGGAAGACGCGGGAAGCCTCGCCCTCGCCGATCGCCAGCACCACCGCGCGTCGCGCGTCGAACGCCTCGATGTCGCGGAACTGCAGGTCGGCCGCGCCGGGCGGTGACACGTCCGCCCAGTGGCGCCCGCCGTCCACGGTGCGGAGCACCGTGCCCGCGGAACCGGCCACCCAGGCCGTGTTCCTGCTCACCGCCGCCAGCCCGCGGAACCGGGCCGTGCTGCCGGTCTCCTTCAGCTCCCAGCGCGGGCCGGGCCGTTCACCCGCCGCGCGCGCCGGCGCCGCCGTCAGCGCGGCGACCGCCGCCCCGCACAGCACGGCCGTCCACACCCGTCTCATCGTCCCCATCGGCGTCATGGCGCGGCAACCTAGCCCACGGCACGGCCCCGCACCAGACCGCCTCCGGCGCACCGCGCCGCTCCTGGCGCGCGGCGGCCTCTGAGGCGCGCGGCGCCCCGGTCCGGCGGCGGCAGCGACCGTCGTGCCGGGCGGGCGGCCCCGGCGAGGCCGGCCCGTGCGCCCGAACTGCCCCTCGTCGGGGGGTCTTCCGGGAGCTCGTCGACCGTTGCCACCCACGGCGCCCCGGGGCGCCAACTGCGGCCGCCGGGTGCCCGGTCCGCGCGGCCATCGGCGGCGCGAGCGGACGGCGGGCCGCTGACCGCGTTGACGATCCGGCGCGGCCGGATCGTCAACGGGACGGCGGCAGCGTTGTCCTGGCCTGCTCGACGGCGATCGCGACCCGGGGCGACCCGCAGTCGCGGGCGAGGTCGACGGCGGCCTCGGTCAGGGCGCGGGCCGCGTCGAGGTCGCCGGTACGGGCCCGGGCGAGGGCGGCGCGGGCGGTGTAGAGGGTACGGTCGCGCCGGTAGAGGGGGTCCTGCATCGCGAGTGCCTTCTCCAGCAGCGGGGCCGACTCCTCCGCACGGCCGAGGTCCAGCAGCGCGATCCCGCTCTGCGCGCACAGTTCCGCCTCGTCGAACCAGTAGATCCACGACGGGTCGTCGTCGCCGGGCGCGGTGTCCAGCAGCCGCCCCGCCTCCTCCAGGGCCCGCCGGCACGCCGTGTCCTCGCCGAGCCCGGCGTGCGCCCGGGCCCGGCGGGTGGCGAGCATGGCCCGGGTGCGGGAGGTGGTGCCGGCCGCCGCCGACTCCGCGGCGCGGGCGGCGGCGAGGGCGTCGTCGTGCCGGCCCCCGAACACCGCCTGCAGGCTCAGCCCGGCCCACAGATTGGCCGTCTGCGGGTGGTCCTCCGCGCTGTGCGCCAGCCGCAGCCCGGTGAGGTAGTGCCGCTGGGCCGCCCCGTGCCGCCCGCAGTCCGTGGCCGCCCAGCCACCCAGTTGGGCGAGCCCGGCGGCGACCCGCAGCAGCCGGGCGTCGAGCCCGCCCCGGTAGGGCCCCCGGCGCAACAGGTCCAGGGCGATCCGCAGATCGGCCTCGACCCGGTGCCGTACGGCCGCGCCGCCGAGCCGGTCGTCCAGCCTGCGCAGACCGAGCACGCCGCGCTCCAGCCAGGCGGCGGTCTCCTCGTCGGCGGCCGATCCGCTCCGGCCGGCCGCGGCTTCGGCCGGAGGTGTCCCGTTCCCCGGACCGTCCGCCACCGCGGCCCAGTCGGCGACGGCGTCCCGGAACTCCGGTCCCTCCAGCACGGGGAGGCCCCGGGGGTCGCGGCCGCCGCCGTCCAGCAGGGCGTCCAGCGCGTCGAGACCACCCGCCCGCGTCCACGGCAGCCCGTCGGGGATGCCGTCGAACGACGGTAACCAGCCGGGCCACGGGCGGGCGTCGACCTCCCGCAGCGGCACGCCCAGCGCCCGGGCCAGGGCGCGCTGGCTGTCCCTCTCGGGCACCACACCCCAGTGCTCCCAGCGCCACACCTTCTCCCGCCGGGCCGCCATCGGCACGCCGAGAGCGCGGGCGTTGTCGGCGACGACCCGGGCGAGGTCCTGGTAGCTCCAGCCGTGGCTGCGCCTGACGGACGCCAGGGGATGGGACGGGGCCGGCGCGGTGTCGTCCGCCACGGCATTGCTCCTTCGTCTGATACTCGTACGTTCGAATACCAGGCCCGGACGGCGCCGCGCAGGCGATCGCGGCGATCCGTCCCGATCCGTGTCCCGGCGACCGCTCAGCGGCACCCCGGCGACACTCGGACGCGTGTGCGGGACTACATCGAGACAACAGGCCCGGACTTGAAGTGGACCTGTTCATACCGGTTGGCTTTGTGTGATCAACTGATCACCGGACGCCGAACGGGAAGCCCCGACCCGGGCCGGACATCACGTGCGCGCCGTGGAGGCACCCCGAGGATGACTCCTCCACCCCCGTTCGGTTTCTCCCGTTCGCGGGACGACCTGAGGTTCGACCCTGCCCTGGACGACGAGCCGCTGGCCGGTGCCCGCGCCGCGCTCGCGCAGGGACGCTGGACCGCCGCCCGCAGCCTGCTCGCCGAGACCGGCGACGACTGGGACCGCCGCGGCCACCGCCTGGTCGTCCTAGGCGAGGGCGGCGCCAGCGCCACCTGGGCACGCGAATGGCAGATCGCCGAACCCGACAGCCCCGACGCCGCCGCCCTATTGGCCTGTGCCACGGTCTTTCGCGCCGTCGCCGGCAAGGAGAAGCCCGAACGGGCCCGCGAGGCCTGTCTGGCCGCCGCCGCGCTCACCCCGGCCGATCCCACCCCGTGGCTCTGCCTGCTGATCCTCGCCCGCCACACCGGCACCGACGACGAGCAGATGCGCGCCTTCGACCAGGTCCGCGGCCGGCACCGCGGCCACCACCACGGCCACCACCTGATGGCCGCCTGCCTCGCCGAACGCCCCCAGGCGGCGTCCGAGAGCGGCCCCTTCCACGAGGTGTACGAATTCGCCGACTGGGCCGCGAGCGACGCGCCCACCGGGTCTCCGCTGGCCGTCCTGCCCGTGGTGGCCCACGCCGAGCTGTACCGCGTCCTCGCCACCGCCGGGGCCCTGCCCGCCGACCCGGTGGCCTCCGGGCACTGGCGCGGCTGGCGGGCCAAGCAGGCCCTCAAGCGCGGCTTCGACTGGTGGCTGGAGTGGGAGGGCGCCGAGCACCCGCGGCTCCACCTCGACCTCAACTTCCTCGTCCACGCCCTGTTCCTGCAGGGCCGTACCGCCGAGGCCGCGGCCCTGTTCAACCGGATCGGCGGACACGCCACCCGCATCCCGTGGGCCTATCCGGACCGCGACCCCAAGAAGGCCTTCCGCGCCGCGCGGGAGGCCGTGCTCGGCCCCGGCTCCCCGTAGGGCCCGCACCGCATGACGCACCAGCACACCCCCAACCCCTCCCAGGAAGGAACCGCCATGCTGACGGGCAACACCGCGATCAGCACATTCAAGGGCGAGGAGAGAGCCCTGCGGGCCGACCGCCTCGGCATGCCCGGCCTGCTCCTGTCCGTGGTCGCCGCCAGCGCGCCGCTGATGGTGGTCGCGGGCGTCATGCCCACCACATACGGCGTCATGGGCATCGTCGGGCAGCCGCTGCTGTTCGTGATCCTCGGCGTCGTGCTCATCCTCTTCAGCGTCGGATACGCCGAGATGAGCCGCCACGTCCACAACGCGGGCGCCTTCTACGCCTACATCGCGCGCGGACTCGGCGGTACCGCCGGCGCCGGGGCGTCGCTCGTCGCGCTGGTGTCGTACAGCGCCATGCAGTTCGCCGTCTTCGGCCTGTTCGGCTTCGAGATCTCCGGGCTGTTCGCGACCTACCTCGACACCACGATCGCCTGGTGGATCCCCGCCGTCGCCGGTGTGCTCCTCGTCGGCGCGCTCGGCTGGCTCAAGATCGACCTCAACGCCAAGGTCCTCGGCGTCCTGCTGCTGATCGAGGTCGCCCTCGTCGTCATCTTCGACGTCGCCGCCGTCGGCAGCCCCTCCAAGGAGGGCCTGTCGCTGCACGCCTTCGACCCGAGCACGCTCAGCGGCGCGGGGCTGGGCACCGCCCTGTGCTTCTGCATCGCCAGCTTCGTCGGCTTCGAGCAGTCGCCCGTCTACGCCGAGGAGACCAGCCGCCCGCAGGTCGTGGTCGCCCGGGTGACCTTCCTCGCCGTCACCTTCGTCGCCGTCTTCTTCGCCATCAGCTCCTGGGCGCTGAGCGTCGCGACGGGCCCGTCCCAGATCGTGGAGGAGTCCCAGAAGCAGGGTCCCGGACTGCTCTTCGGCCTCAGCGAGTCGATCATCGGTGCCGCGTTCACCGACGTCCTGCACGTCCTGTACGTGACCGGCATGTTCGCCTGTCTGCTCAGCTTCCACAACGTCGTCGCCCGCTACGCCTTCGCCATGGGCCGCGAGGGCCTGCTGCCCTCCGCCTTCGGCCGCACCAACCCCACCAGCGGCGCCCCCGCCTACGGCTCGCTGCTGCAGACGGTCGTGTCCCTCGCCTTCGTGGTCGCCTTCGCCGTCACCGACAGCAGCGCGGCCGTCGACCACGACCCGACCGCGCCCGTCCTCAAGCTCTTCACCTGGTTCGGCAACGTCGGCGCCCTGGGCGTCATCGTGCTGCTGGCGACCGCCTCCTTCGCCGTCATCGGCTACTTCGTACGGCGCGGGGCCCTGCGCACCCAGGCGCCGCGGATCGCCGCCTCCGCGCTCGCGGGCATCGCGCTGGTCGTCATCGCCGTCTACGCCGTCAGGGACTTCGACGTCCTGGTCGCCGGCGACGGATCCGCCGTCTCCTGGATCCTGCCCAGCATCATCGGCGCCGCCGTCGTCGGCGGCCTGGCGTACGGCGCCATCCTGCGCGCCACGCGTCCCGAGGTGCACGCCCGCATCGGTCTGGGCAACGAGGCCTTCCGGATCGAGCAGGCCCGGGAGACCGCGGCGGGCGCCGACGCGGAGACCCCCGCCTCCTGACCCCGCCCGGCCCGCCGCTCCCCTGGCCAGGGGAGCGGCCGGCCGCGGGCAAGTCCGCCGGGCCCCCCACCCCCCAACGACAAACTGCCCAAAAAGGGTGGCCCCAGTGCAGCCGGGGGCA
>NZ_JBSFLB010000008.1:0-7285 GCF_053598835.1 Streptomyces sp. NPDC001070 | reverse complement strand
GCCCGCCGCTCCCCTGGCCAGGGGAGCGGCGGGCCGGTTCCATGTCCGCAGTGCCTCCATCGCGCAACGACCTACGTCCACAAGAGGGTTGCCCCATGTCCTCCTGCTGCCACACCGACGCCGACGCCGCCCCGGCCGCGCCCCATCCTCTCGACCCGCTGACCGCCGACGAGATATCCGCCGCCCGGCGCATCCTCACCGAGGAGGGCCGGGTCACCGACGCCACGCGCTTCCCCCTGGTCCTCCTCGACGAGCCGGACCGGCACGCCGCCGACGCCCACCGCGACGGCGACCCCGTGGTCCGCCGGCTGCGCGTCACCCTGCTCGACTCGGCCACCGGCGCCGCCGCGGAGGCCCTGGTCGACGTCACCGCGGGCGCCGTCGTCGCGTACCGCGAACTCGACACCGCGGAGGAGGGCCAGCCCCCGGTCACCTTCGAGGAGTACGAGATCGTCGAGCAGGTCGTCAAGGCCGACCCGGGCTGGCGCAAGGCCATGGCCGACCGCGGCGTCACCGACCTCGACCTGGCCGTCGCCGCCCCCCTCGGCGCGGGCCCGCTGCGTTTCGAGGACCGCCCCGGCGCCCGCCTCATGCGCTCCCTCACCTGGCTGCGCTGCAACGCCTCCGACAGCCCGTGGGCGCACCCGGTGGCCGGGCTCGTCGCCGACGTCGACGTCATCGAGCGGAAGGTGGTCCGCCTCATCGACACCGGCGCCGTGCCGATCCCGTCCGAATGCGGGCGCTACGAGGCCGAGTTCAACGGCCCCGCCCGCACCGACCTGCGCCCGCTGGAGATCACCCAGCCCGAGGGGCCGTCCTTCACCCACACCGGCCGGCTGATGACCTGGCAGAAGTGGCGCTTCCGCATCGACTTCAACGGCCGCGAGGGCCTGGTCCTGCACCAGATCGGCTACCAGGACGGCGACCGCCTCCGTTCCGTCCTGCACCGTGCCTCGCTCGCAGAGATGGCCGTCGCGTACGCCGAGCCCGGCGACGACCGCAACTGGGTCGCCTTCCTCGACGCGGGCGAGTACTCGCTCGGCCGCAACGCCAACGCCCTGAAGCTGGGCTGCGACTGCCTCGGCGAGATCGCCTACCTCGACGCCGTCCTCTCCGACGACCTGGGCAACCCCGAGACGCTGCCGAACGCCATCTGCATCCACGAGGAGGACTACGGCCTCCTGTGGAAGCACACCGACATCTTCAACGACATGGCGGCCGACAGCCGCCGCTCCCGCCGCCTGGTCGTCTCCTACATCGCCACCGTCGGCAACTACGACTACGGCTTCTACTGGTACTTCTACCAGGACGGCACGATCGGCTTCGAGGCCAAGTCCACCGGCATCGTGCAGACCTCCGCCGTCGAGCCGGGTACCGCCGACGCGGTCGGCACCGAGGTCGCGCCGGGTCTGCTGGCCCCGTTCCACCAGCACCTGTTCTGCGTACGGCTGGACGCTGCGGTCGACGGGCACGCCAACACCGTCGAGGAGGTGGACGTCGTCCCCGTCCCGCACGGGCCGGACAACCCCAACGGCAACGTCTTCACCACCCGCGTGACCCCCGTCGCCGACAGCGCCGAGGGCGGCCGCCTCGCCGACCCGCTGGCCGGCCGCCGCTGGCGCATCACCAACCCCGGCTCCGTCAACCGCATGGGCAAGCCCGTCGCCTACACCCTCGTCCCCCAGCCCGGCCCGGTCGTCCTCGCCCAGCCCGACTCCGCGGTCGCCCGGCGCATGGCCTACGGCACCAAGCACGTGTGGGTCACGCGCTACCGCCCCGAGCGGCGCTTCCCGGCCGGCGACTACCCCAACCAGAACGCCGGCGGCGCCGGACTGCCCCGCTGGACCGCGGCGGGCGAGTCACTGGAGGACACCGAGCTGACCGTCTGGCACACCTTCGGCCCCACCCACCTGCCCCGGCTGGAGGAGTGGCCGGTGATGCCCGTCGACCACAGCGGCTTCACCCTCAAGCCCACCGGGTTCTTCGACCGCAACCCCTCGCTCGACCTCCCCAAGGAGACCCCGCGCGGCGAGGGCCACTGCCACACCGCCTAGCCGGTCCTTCCCCGGCAGCCGCTCCGGCCCCGCGGTACGCACGGACCGCGGGACCGGAGCATGAGGGCTCAGGGACGGTGGGGCGGGACGTTGTCGTGGACCCGCTTGGGGTCGGTGACGGCGACCGGCTCCAGGATCTCCTCGATCCGCGCCATCAGCTCCTTCTCCAGGACCACACCCGACGCCTTGGCGTTCTCCGCGACCTGCTCCGGACGGGACGCGCCGACGATCGCCGCCGAGACGTTGGAGTTCTGCAGCACCCACGCCACCGCCAGCTGGGCCAGGGACAGCCCGGCCTCGGCCGCGAGCGACTGGAGCCGCTGGACGGCGTCGAGCACCTCGTCGCGCAGCCACCGCGAGATCATGCCGGCGCCGCCCTTGTCGTCGGTGGCCCGCGACCCCGCCGGGGGCTCCTGCCCCCGCCGGTACTTGCCCGTCAGCACACCCTGCGCGATCGGCGAGAAGACCACCTGGCCCATGCCCAGTTCCTCGCAGGTCGGGACGACCTCGCCCTCGATCACCCGCCACAGGGCGTTGTACTGCGGCTGGTTCGACACCAGCGGGATGTGCAGCTCCCGCGCCATCGCGTGGGCGCGCCGGATCTGCTCCGCCGGCCACTCCGAGACGCCGATGTACAGGGCCTTGCCCGAGTGGACGACGTCGGCGAACGCCTCCATCGTCTCCTCGAGCGGGGTGTCCACGTCGTAGCGGTGCGCCTGGTACAGGTCGACGTAGTCGGTCTGCAGGCGGCGCAGCGAGCCGGCGATCGACTCCATGATGTGCTTGCGCGACAGCCCGCGGTCGTTGCGGCCCGGGCCGGTCGGCCAGTACACCTTGGTGAGGATCTCGATGCCCTCGCGGCGCTCGCCCTTCAGCGCCTCGCCGAGCACGGACTCGGCGCGCGTCCCCGCGTAGACGTCTGCGGTGTCGAAGGTGGTGATGCCGGCCTCCAGCGCCGCGCGCACGCACGCCGTGGCGGCGTCCGCCTCCACCTGCGAGCCGTGGGTGAGCCAGTTGCCGTACGCGATCTCACTGATGACCAGGCCGCTGCGGCCGAGATGGCGGTATTCCATGGGAGCGAAGCCTCCGTTGGCATGTGCGTGGATGCCGGCCGGCCCGATGCGGACGCATCGAGGCCCGCCGGTGGCCCGGCGCCCGGGCGGGCGTCGGCCGCAGGATAGGTGGCAGGGACATTTTCCTCTGATCATTCCATGCCCGTGCGGCGCCGCGGGGTGCCGGTCCCGCCGGCCGCGGCCCCCGGGGGTTTACCGGCCTCAGCGGAAGTCCGGGGTCCACAGACGCACCGTGGCGAACTCCGCGCCGGGGCGGGTCCGCGAGTACGCCGGCCTCCCGTCGGCGTCGAGGAAGTCGATGGTCGGCCCGCCCCAGCCGCGGGGCCCGGTCGCCTCCGACCGGGCCATGATGCGCGTCCCCGTGGGCTGGTTGGTGTACGCGCTCACGCCGCTCGCGCCGTCCACCTGCCGGTACCTGCGGGTGGCGACGTCCAGCCGGTAGACCCCGTACGTGTCGGTGAACCACAGCGACCCCGCATCGCCGTACACCGGCTGGAGATCACGGCCCTCGCCCTCGAAACGCACCACGCTGTGCTCCGTCAGCGTCGTCGCGGCTCCGCGGCCCGCCACCGCGTAGCGCACCAGCCGCCCGGCGCCGATCGCCCACAGCGCCCGGTGCTCCGGGTCGTACAGCACCCCGCGCGCCTTCGGCAGCGGGACGGTGCGGAAAGGCGCGGTCTGCTCCGCGTCCGCGTACAGCCGCAGCCGGCCGGGGGCGCCGGAGGCCACCACGATCACGCCGCCCGGGATGCGCTCGATCGCGTGCGGGCAGTCGGCCGGTGTGATCGTCTGCCACACGATCGCGCCCGTGTCCTCGCGCACCATCGCCGCCCGGCCGCCCGACGCGGCGACGAGCACCACCCGCCCGTACGCCTGCGTTCTGCGCAGCCGCACGTCCGACAGATGCCGCCAGCTCGTGCCCGTCCCGCCCGGCGCGCTCCAGCGCCAGGTCACGGCGGTGCTCCGCGACCAGTCCGCGGCCTCCGGGTCGAAGACCAGGACGCCGTTGGAGGACTGGTCGGCGGTGGCGATGGGATGGCTCCTGCGCGCGGCGTGCCGCGTCATGTACTGCCCCCGTATGTCGTTGACGTGCCAACGAATATTCGGAGGATAGCGACGGTCAGCCCTGCCAGGATGGGCCGCGTGACCGTCCCGCGACCGAACGTCCACGCTTCGCCCGTATGGGAGATCGCCCCGCTCGCCGTTGACGACCCCGTGTCGAAGGACCTGCTGTGGAGGTACTTCGACGACATCGTCAGCCGCTACTACGGCAGGCCGATGACCCGGGGGGAGATCGACGACCTGCTCACCGAGCACACCAGCGACGACCTCGCGGGCGCCTCGGGACGCTTCCTCGTCGGCCGCCACGAGGGCCGTCCGGCCGGCTGCGCGGGCGTCCGCCTCCTCGCGCCGGGCGTCGCCGAACTGCGCCGTGTCTGGGTCGTGCCCGCGGCCCGCCGCACCGGCGGCGCCGCACTGCTGGTCGGGGCCGCGGAACGCGCGGCGCGCGAGCACCTGGGCGTGGGCGTGATCCGCCTGGACACGCGGGCCGACCTGGTCGAGGCACGGACCCTGTACGCGAAGCTGGGCTACCACGAGATCGCCGACTACAACGGCGAACAGTACGCCGACCACTGGTTCGAGAAGCGTCTCGACGGGGACACCGGCGCGGCATAGACCCAGGCTCGCGGCCGGGCGGCCGGGCTCCGCAATAATGCACCGGTAGTCCAGCCAGAAAGCAGGTCGCACATCGTGACGACAACGGTCTCGGTCGAGCGCAGGATCGCCGAGGAACTCGGCGTACGGGAAGGTCAGGTCCAATCGGCCGTCGAGCTGCTCGACGGCGGCGCGACCGTGCCGTTCGTGGCCCGGTACCGCAAGGAGGCGACGGGCGGTCTCGACGACGCCCAGCTCCGGACGCTCGAGGAGCGGCTGCGCTACCTGCGCGAGATGGACGAGCGGCGGGCCGCGATCCTGGAGTCCATCGAGTCCCAGGGCAAGCTCGACGACGCACTGAAGGCGCAGATCCTCGCCGCGGACTCCAAGGCCCGGCTGGAGGACATCTACCTGCCCTTCAAGCCCAAGCGCCGCACCAAGGCGCAGATCGCCCGCGAGGCCGGCCTGGAGCCGCTCGCGGACCGCCTGCTCGGCGACCCGGCCCTCGACCCGCAGACCGAGGCCGCCGGGTTCGTCGACGCCGACAAGGGCGTGGCGGACGCCGCGGCGGCGCTGGAGGGCGCCCGCGCGATCCTCACCGAGCGCTTCTCCGAGGACGCCGACCTCGTCGGCGAGCTCCGCACCCGGATGTGGGAGCGGGGCCGGCTCGTCGCCAAGGTGCGCGAGGGCAAGGAGGAGGCGGGCGCCAAGTTCGCGGACTACTTCGACTTCAGCGAGCCGTTCACCAAGCTCCCCTCGCACCGCGTGCTCGCCATGCTGCGCGGCGAGAAGGAGGAGGTCCTCGACCTCACCATGGAGCCCGAGGAGCCGGCCGAGGAGGGCCCCTCCACCTTCGAGCGCAGGATCGCCCACCACTTCGGCGTCGCCGACCGCGGCCGCCCGGGCGACAAGTGGCTCGCCGACACCGTGCGCTGGGCCTGGCGCACCCGCTTCCTCGTCCGGCTCGGTCTCGACCTGCGCGTCCAGCTGCGCCAGGACGCCGAGGACGAGGCGGTCCGGGTCTTCGCCGCCAACCTCCGCGACCTGCTCCTCGCCGCCCCCGCCGGCACCCGCGCCACGATGGGCCTCGACCCGGGCTTCCGCACCGGCGTGAAGGTGGCCGTCGTCGACGCGACGGGCAAGGTCGTCGCCACCGACACCATCTACCCGCACGTGCCGCGCAACCAGTGGGACGCCTCCATCGCGACGCTGGCCCGGCTCGCCGCCGCGCACGACGTCGACCTCGTCGCCATCGGCAACGGCACCGCGTCCCGCGAGACCGACAAGCTCGCCGCGGACCTGATCAAGCGGCACCCCGAGCTGAAGCTCACCAAGGCCGTGGTCTCCGAGGCCGGGGCCTCCGTCTACTCGGCCTCCGCCTACGCCTCCGCCGAGCTCCCCGACCTCGACGTGTCGCTGCGCGGCGCCGTCTCCATCGCCCGCCGCCTCCAGGACCCGCTCGCCGAACTCGTCAAGATCGACCCCAAGTCGATCGGCGTCGGCCAGTACCAGCACGACCTGTCCGAGCTGAAGCTGTCGCGCTCGCTCGACGCGGTGGTGGAGGACTGCGTGAACGGCGTCGGCGTCGACGTCAACACCGCCTCCGTGCCGCTGCTGCGCCGCGTGTCCGGCATCACGGAGGGCCTGGCCGCCAACATCGTCGCCCACCGCGACACCAACGGCCCGTTCCGCAGGCGCACCGCGCTCAAGGACGTGGCCCGGCTCGGCCCGAAGGCGTACGAGCAGTGTGCGGGCTTCCTGCGGATCCCCGACGGCGACGACCCGCTGGACGCGTCCAGCGTGCACCCCGAGTCGTACCCCGTGGTCCGGCGCATGAGTACGGCGGCGGGCACCGACATCAGGGCGCTGATCGGCAACACCTCGGTGCTGCGCGGGCTGAAGCCGCAGGAGTTCGTGGACGACACCTTCGGACTGCCGACCGTCACCGACATCCTCGCCGAACTGGAGAAGCCGGGCCGCGATCCGCGGCCCGCCTTCAAGACCGCGGCCTTCAAGGAGGGCGTCGAGGAGCTCAAGGACCTCAAGTCCGGCATGATCCTGGAGGGCGTGGTCACGAACGTCGCGGCCTTCGGCGCCTTCGTCGACATCGGCGTCCACCAGGACGGGCTCGTGCACGTCTCGGCGATGTCCAAGAACTTCGTGAGCGACCCCCGCGACGTGGTCAAGCCCGGCGACATCGTCCGCGTCAAGGTCCTCGACGTCGACATCCCGCGCAAGCGCATCTCCCTCACCCTCCGCCTGGAGGACGAGGCGGGCGCGCCCAAGGGCAACACCGGCGGCGGCCGGCCCGACCGCGGCCCCCGCCCCGACCGCCGCGGCGGCAACCCGCCCCGTCAGGCCCGTGGCGGCGACCGCGACCGCCCGGCCCCCGGCGGCGCCATGGCCGACGCCCTGCGCCGCGCCGGCCTCGACAAGGGCCTCGGCGGCGGCAACGGCCGCCGAGGCTGAGGGCTCCCACGTTGAGGCGCGCCGCCCCCGACC